>JAFOYS010000044.1 GCA_017391435.1 Alistipes sp.
AGCCTTACAAACTACCTCTCGCAGTCGATTATTGGAGGTTTTGTATTCTATAATTGGGGTCTTGGAATGTTCCGCTACTCAGGACACGCCACCAGCCTGCTGCTCGGTGCGCTCTGCATTGCACTGCAATACCTCTTCTGTCGTTGGTGGCTTAAGAGTCATTCGCACGGACCGTTTGAGGGGTTGTGGCGTAAGTTGACATGGATAAGATAACAAAATAAAGGGTTGCAATCGCAACCCTTTATAGTTTATTTGTACAGGAATCGTTTGATAGAGTTCTTTGGAGTTCTTTCGAAGTCATCATCGAGAATCTCGAAGTCCGAAACCTGTGCGTATGCCGGCAACTTCTGGTTGAGCATAATGAGATTTGACTTCATGATAGTCTCGAGCTGAGACTTGGTCAGCGGGTTGCTATCGTCGTTATCTGTAGCCACGATTGCCACGATGCGGTTTTTGCGGCTGATGATAATAGACTCGCGCACATGAGGCATTGCGTTGAGCAGCTCCTCAATCTCCTCTGGGTATACATTCTGGCCATTTGCTGTAAGAATCATATTCTTTGAACGGCCCTTGATGTAGATATTTCCGTACTTATCCATAACTCCGAGGTCTCCAGTCTTCATATAGCCATCGTCGGTAAATGTTGCGGCAGTAACATCTGGCTGCTTATAGTAGCCAAGCATTACATTGTCGCCACAAACCTGAATCTCACCTGCGACATTCTGTGGATCTGTAGAGTCAATTCTTACCTCCATACCATCTACAGGCTTACCGCAAGAGCGGATAGCAAAGTCGTACCAATCCTCATAGCCGATAAGTGGTCCGCACTCGGTCATACCATAACCAACCGTATAAGGGAGTTTAATCTGCTTTAGAAGCACCTCAATAGGACCACTGATAGCTGCGCCGCCGATGATAATATGCTTCATATTGCCACCAAAAGATGCGAGAATCTTCTTGCGGACAGAGTTATAGATAATATTGCTCAGTCCTGGAATCTTAAGCGCAAGCTTAAGCATTGGCTTCTCGAGTGTTGGAATAACCTTGTTGCGGATAATCTTTTCAAGTACAAGAGGTACTGTGATAAGCATATATGGTCTAACATCCTTGAATGCCTGCATCAGTAGGGTAGGTGTTGGCATCTTGCCAAGGAAGTATATAGTAGCGCCCGAACAGATAGGGTATATAAACTCAAAGGCAAGACCGTAGAGGTGAGCCAGAGGCAACATTGATACGATGGTTGAGCCAAGAGGCATCTTGATACGGTTAACGCCAAAGGTGATGTTTGACGAGATGTTGTTGTTTGAGAGCATAATACCCTTTGGAGAGGATGTTGTGCCAGAGGTGTAGCTAATTGTATTCAGATCATCAGGTTCACCAACCTCATACTGAACATACTTGCGCTTCATACCCTGTGGGTACTTTGCTCTGAATAGCTGCTGTAGATTTGGGATAATATCGCTAAGAATATTATCCTTTGACCAGAGCTCTGTAAAGTCCTCAATGCAGATTGCGCCCTTAAGTTGTGGCATCTGCTCTGGGGACATTGTAGCCCACATCTTACGCTCTGTAAACAGAACGACGCTGTCAGAGTGATCTACGAGCTTCTGAAGGTTCTCAGCAGTAAAACCGTTGAGAATAGGAACTGCAACTGCACGGTAGGCAATAATCGCAAGGTACGATATGCCCCATCGAGCTGTGTTGTTTGCGCTAATGGCAATCTTGTCTCCAACCTTCACTCCCAACTTCTCAAAAACAATATGCAGCTTGGCAATTTGTGTCGCCACATCTGCATAATAGAAAGTCTCACCGCGATAGTCGCACACTGCTGGCTTGTGCCAGTTGTTCTGAGCCGCTTCGGCAAATCTTTCAATAAAATGTTTCATACACTTAGGTGGATTAAGTATTAATAATTATCTATAAGATAATGTGTGTGTCATTTCATTAGCCATTCGGTAATATTCTGGAGGTATGTTTTTGAAATTGGCACATCAAAAACACCCTCAATGCCGAACTCAATAAAAACCCCCTCCTTGTCACGGCGAAGTATCTTTACTCGGTCCATATTGATCATATACGAACGGTGACAGCGCTGCACGCTGCTATCTTTGAGCTGCTCTACAACGCGCTTCATAGTATTACGAATCATACTCTTTTTTACCTGATTGTTGTTCATATACCACACGCATATGTAGTTATCTGCCGACTCAATAAGCAGCAGATCTTCGCTCTTTACAGTCAGTCGCATCTCGGAGTGGTCATCATAAAAAAGTATGTGTGTCTTTTGTTGACTATCCTTCTGTTTGTCTATACTCTCACGTAGAGCTTTAATCTGCGAGGCTTTGTCAATAATGACAATGTAGAGTCCGCAGAAAATGTATGGTGTAAGGAGTATGCAGCTTGTACGACCCAAAACCTTAAAAAAGAGACTGAATATGCCGATATTCTCTGGATGAAAGAGCGTTGCGGACCAGATTGTAATACCTAAGGCTACGATAATAAACTCTACTCCACACCATACAAGAAATCCTCTGTAAGATAGTTTGTCGCGCACGCTCTTGACAAGTATTATACGCGAGCAGAGTACCATAACCGAGCCTAAAACAACAGCAGAGGTCATAGCCAAATAAAAGGCATCCTCTGTAGAATCAATAAGGTGTGAGAGGTTGTGAGTAATAAGAAAATCTAATGACTCGTATATGCTGAATGGTCTGAATACAGTGATAAAGACGACGGTAATGATTGCCATTGCAAGGACAATCATTGCCTGCCTTGAGACACTGCAAATTGACTTCGGTATGTTTTGATCTAATAAACTTCTATTCATTCTCTTCAGGTTTGAGCGACACTCGTTCTAAAACTCTACTTACCAACTCACTCTCATTGTCGCACGAAATATAATATTTATCCTCGTATATATCTGTAATCTCTATAAATCCGCTCCACTTTGAGGCATATATCTTCACAAAGTCCATACTCCTCAAGTTAAGATAGTTGCCATAGTAGCCAAAGAAACCTACTGCAGCAAAAATCGGAATTGTAAATTTTAGTTCACCCTTCTCTACACACCTAATAGATGCAATCTCGTTGTAAGGAATAAAGGTATAGTCAGATATACAGCATATATCTATACCATCCTCTGCAACAATAACCTTGCGAGGAATAGATAGAGCCATCAACGCAACTATCGCCACTACAATAGATACAAACCAAGCCATAATATACCCACCCTCAAAGAGTACAAACAGACCTATTGCCACACCTATAAAGATGAGGAAGTGTACCAGCGTGAGATACTTTGTCTTGTTGTCTATTGTGTACTTATACTCAAACATATCTCTACTCTTTAAGCGATTGGGCTATAGCATAGGCTATCTCCATATCCTCTGGAGTGGTAATCTTAATATTGTTTCTCTCGCCCTTGCACAGTGTTACGCGTAGGGGCGTGGTCTGCTCTACAACAGAGGCATCGTCTGTAAATGAACTCTGATACTCAGTGTCATATGCTGCGCGAATAACCGAGGCCTCAAAAATCTGCGGAGTCTGCACTATGCGTAACTTGCTTCGGTCAATAATCTCGCTGCTGCCACTATCTGTCACCACTCTGAATGAGTCTACAGCCTCAATAACAGGTATAGCCGCTCCACTTTGTGCAGCACATTGTGCAACACTGCGAATCATCTCAACGCTTGCAAATGGGCGCACAGCGTCGTGAATAGCGATTAAATCAACCGCATCACTGAGTGCCTCAATACCGCTTTTTACAGAGTGAAAACGCTCCTTGCCACCCTCTGTAATTGTGTGACGGGCAACGGCAAATCGTTGAGAGTAGTTCTTCCAGAAATCAATCTGTGAGGCTGGTAGCACAACCACAATCTTTGCACCAGCAAAGGCACCAGCAAAGGTGTTGATGCTCCTTGCAAGTATCGGCATACCGTCTATTAGCGCAAACTGTTTGGGTATTGAACCACCCATACGGCTTCCGCTACCTCCGGCAACAATAACTACTCCTACTCGACGCTGTTCCATATCAATTTCTTTCCAAAACCGAGCGTATTGTCGGTAAGTTTCATAAATGTAGGCTCTACAACCCATATATTTAGCGGAGCTACTGCCGCATATGGGAATCGCTTGATGTAGACGCTCTTGTCAGTCTCATCTCCGCGTCGCGCTACGCCACAAATCTGTATTCCCTGCACCTTGCCAACAACTCTGGTCTCAAGGTTTATCGCCACTGCCACAGAGCTATTTGCGGCCATCTGCTGCGCGTGCAGCGTTGCGTCATCAGATGTAAAGATAATCAGATTTCTGCTCTTGTCATATGCGTAGAAGCAGGCGGCACAGTACGGCACTGCGTCTTTTGTTGAGGTCGCGAGCGTGAGCACGTGGTGTCGTGAAATAAAATCTGTTATCTTCTTGTCTAACTGCATACTACTTGATTATTACAGAGTCTATTACCGTAATTTTCATTGAGTCTGGCACCTCACCGTTAAGCTCGGCAATCACGCGAGATTTTACCCACTCAAACTTCTCACGATTTGCCTCCTTGATAGGCTCTGAAGGCTTCTGTGGTACCTTAAGAGGGTTAATCGGCTGACCATTCTTCCAGAGACGGAAGTCGAGGTGTGGGCCAGTAGAGCGACCTGTACTACCCACATATCCGATAACCTGACCCTGTGTTACACGCTTACCAACGGCAATACCCTTTGCGTACCCCTTAAGGTGTAGATATCCCGACTGTAACTTGCCTGGATGCTTGATATACACAGTATTACCTCCAGCACCCTTGTAGCCCTTGTATGTCACCGTACCATCAGCTACAGCACGAACAGGAGTGCCTGCAGGGGCAGCATAGTCAACGCCGGTATGTGGGCGGTACTTCTTTAGCACCGGATGCAGACGAGCATATGAGAACTTAGAGGATATTCTGGTAAACTTCAGCGGAGCCTTTAACAGTTGCTTACGCAGTGAACCTCCGTCCTCCTCCCAGTATTGTACCTTGCCATCCTGAGGGAATGGTATGGCGTAGATATCCTTTCCAAGGTGGTTAAACTTAGCACCCCAAACTCGGCCAATACCTACAGAGAGTGTGTCTACAAACTTCTCGTCATAGATAACCGTAAAGCTGTCGCCCTGCTGAATGCCAAAAAAGTCTACAGTCCACTGATAGATATCCTCCATCTCTGCAGCAAGGGCATACGGCATATTCTCCTGCATAATTGTACCCCAGAGAGAACTCTCAATAGTACCACTACTCTTTGTTCGTCGTAGAGTAACGGGCTTGGAGTCTTGGCGTACCGCTACAGAGTCTGCAGCAAAGGCAAAGACAACATAGTCTACAAGGTTTTGCTCGTAGACAAGATAGTCTAACTTTACTCGTGCAGTATCTACAGTGTCACGCTTGGTAAATGTCGTGTACTTATGGCCGATGCGAATTGTTCGCAGTGGGCATATCTCTTTAGTGAGTTGGTCGAGTCTGTTAACCTTTTGAGTTGTAATACCGTAACTGTCAAGAATACGCCCCCAAGTATCACCCTTAACAACCTCAAAATTGTCAACCTGGTAACCCTCGGCGTCTATTCCGTAGATGATGTTTCGTGGTTTAACCTCCTCTACAACCTCCTCGTTATTGTTTGTGCAGGATGTCAATGCTACACCTGCAAATGCTATTGCTATTAGGTAAAAAATTCTTCTCATACTTTGCAAAGGTAATAAAAATGGCTTAACAAAGTATAAAAAACTCCGTTTTTTTATAAAATTTCTGCTTAGCGTGCCTCTGAGAGTTGTAGAATCAAAAAAAATGTTTAACTTTGAAAGTTGAAAGATTTTGTGAGTATGAAATTGTTCTTGCAGAAATTAGCAGCTACATTGTACGGAATGGTTATTCGCGTACGAAATACATTGTTTGATAAGGATATTCTAAAGGGTGTTGAGTTCAACATTCCTATTGTTTGTATCGGCAATATCACTGCTGGTGGCACAGGCAAAACCCCTATGGTTGAGCTGATGGTTTCACACTTCAGTAAGAGCCGTAATGTGGCGGTACTTTCTCGTGGTTACAAGCGCAAAACTAAGGGCTATAAGGTTGTAGATACCTTTGATAACTACACCGATGTCGGTGATGAGCCTCTACAGATTAAGCGTAAGTTTCCACATATACAGGTTATCGTTTGTGAGAATCGTGTAGCGGGTATCAATCGCATCCGCCAGGAGTTTAAGGATGTAAATCTGATAATTATGGACGACGGTTTCCAGCATCGTTGGGTAAAACCGTACCTCAATATCGTGATGATTGACTACACCCGTCCTGTGGACAAGGATTACTTTATGCCAGCAGGTCAGCTCCGTGATAGTATGGACTCTTTAGACAGAGCAAATATCTTTGTCTTTACAAAGTGCCCTCTCTATATCCGCCAGCAGACAATGAGCCTTATGCAGGCTGGTCTTAGGAAGAAGCCTTCTCAGGTACTCTTTTTCAGCCGTCAACGCTGTACAGATGTCCGCTCACTTGATGGAATACCAGTGATTCTTCCTGTTCATAGCAAGGTTATTGCAGTGTCAGGTATTGGAAACAATGACTCCTTCTTTGCAGGTATTACAAACCGTTATAAGGTGCTTCATAAGATTGGTTTTGAGGATCATCACAACTATAGTAGTGCCGATGTAGAGCTTCTTCAGGCAGCCTTTGATGCCCACCCAGAGGCGTCGTTCTTGCTCACAACGGAGAAGGATGCCGTAAAGCTTGCAAACTTAACCTCGCTGCCAGACTCACTCCGTAGCCGTATCTTCTACGAGTGTATTGGTATGGAGTTTATACCTTACAATACAGATGAGAGCCCAGAGAGAGTTGAGCAGTCACTGTACGATTTATTAGATTACGAGATTAAAAGATTTAACGATGGAACACATATTAGAGGCTGTTAACTATCTTAACGGCGTTACTTCAAATTTTAACCCCGCAGTGGGTATTATTCTTGGCACCGGCTTAGGTGGTTTTGTAGAGAATATAGATGTGCAATACTCAATACCGTACGGCGAAATTCCAAATATGCCAGTTTCTACCGTAGAGGGTCACGCTGGCCGATTGATTTTTGGTACTGTAGCAGGTGTGAAGGTTGTCGCTATGCAGGGCCGTTTCCACTACTACGAGGGGTATAATATGAAGCAGGTAACATTCCCAGTGCGTGTGCTTGCAAAGTTGGGTATCAATTACCTCTTTGTCTCTAATGCCAGCGGTGGTATTAACACCTCTTTCTGCGTTGGCGACCTTATGGTTATTACTGACCATATAAATCTGCTTCCAAATCCACTTATTGGCCCTAATATGGCTGAGTTTGGCCCTCGCTTTCCAGATATGCACGACTGCTATAGCAAAGCTGTAAGAGATAAGGCTACTAATATTGCAAACGACCTTAACATCAAGTTGCAGTATGGTGTATATGTTGGCACTACAGGCCCTACTTTTGAGACTCAGGCAGAGTATCGCTACTTTAAGGCTATTGGCGGCGATGCTGTTGGTATGAGTACAGTCCCAGAGACTATTGTCGCTCGCCATATGGGTGTGCCAGTGTTCGGTATGTCTGTTATTACAAACTGCGGTCTGAGCGACCAGAAGGGTGATCACGAGGATGTACAGCTCCAGGGACGACTTGCCGGTGAGCGTATGAGCAAATTATTTGTTGAGTTAATTAAGCAGTTATAATAATGATAAACAAAGTTATTCTTGTCGGTAATGTTGGTGCCGACCCTGAGGTTAGAAGCCTTGAAAGTGGTGTTAAAACGGCTCGTCTGCGTGTTGCTACTACTGAGCGTTTCTTTAACCGTCAGACTAATGAGTCCTCTGAGCAGACTGAGTGGCATACCGTGATCTTTTGGCGTGGCCTTGCAGATGTTGTAGATAAGTATGTTCGCAAGGGTAGTCAGATATATGTTGAGGGCTCTATCCACTACCGTGATTGGCAGGGAAACGATGGCCAGCGCCATTTTGTTACAGAGATTACAGCTTCTGAGCTTAAACTCCTTGGTCGTCGTACTGAGGGTGGTCAGCAGCAACAGCAGTATGGCCAGCCATCTCATCAGCCGCAGCAGTTTGTTCGCCAGCAGGAGCCTCAGTACACTGCTCCACAGTATCCACAGCCTTCAGCACCTGCACAGCCTTCTGTTCAGCCACAAGCGCCGGTAGATGTGCCTATGGATGATGATCTTCC
>JAFOYS010000045.1 GCA_017391435.1 Alistipes sp.
GCATCTGGGTGCTTGATAGAGAGCGAGAGCATCAACGCACCACGACGGCCATCCTGAGCCACCTCGCGTGTAGAGTTTGAGTAACGCTCCATAAATGGAACAATACCGGTACTAGTAAGGGCTGAGTTGAGCACCGGACTACCTGCAGGACGGATGTGCGACAAGTCGTGACCAACACCACCGCGACGCTTCATAAGCTGCACCTGCTCCTCATCCATACGGAAAATTCCACCATAAGAGTCTGCAGGGTTCTTATGACCAATTACAAAGCAGTTAGAGAGTGAGGCAACCTGAAAGTTGTTACCAATACCTGTCATTGGGCCACCCTGTGGAATGACATAGCGGAAGTGGTCAAGAAGCTCAAAAATCTGCTCAAAAGAGAGCGGATTTGGATACTTGTTCTCAATACGCTCCAACTCAGATGCTATACGCTGGTGCATCTGCAGCGGAGATGACTCGTAGATATTGCCAAAGGAGTCCTTCAGAGCATACTTGCTCACCCAGACTGTTGCAGCAAGTTCGTCACCACCAAAATACTCTTTGGCAGCCGCTACAGCATCGGCATACTCTACCTTCTTAGGAGATTTATTCATAATATATCAGTTTTATTTATTTGTTTTTCTATTTAGGCGAAAATAGTCTCCCGAGAGAGACTACTTAATTCTGATATTTCACTCCACAAATTTAGGGGTAAAAGGTCCAATTATCCAAATTTTTCTTCAGATAATTTTACACAAATTGTTAACATTAATCCAAAAGCATAGCCACAGCTATCTGTAGCGTTATTTCTGCTTGTAAGGATTTTTTGGAGTTCGCATTGTAAGCTCTACAACTCGGCGAACAATAGCCGTTCTTTGAGCATCGTTTACTAAATAGTACTGACGATTTGAGTGCTTGTCAACAGTAAAGTCTGTAACCGACTTCTGGTCTACTGTCACATAACCCTTCTTTGTTAGTGACGCATAACCCTTATGACCCTCAGCAGCAAACAGAACCGCTGTTGGGTCCCATAGTGGACGGTTGTATGGCATCTTTGCATAGTAGTGGAAAGAGACATAGAGCGGATGGTTCTCATAGTACTTAAATCCCTCATATACAGTCTGATAAGGATAGAGAACACTCTTGCCGAGTACCACATCAGTAAAGAGCATTGGCACTGGGCACTCTGCATAGAAGCGTACTGCCGCATAGTGATCGTTCCACACATTATACTCCTTCTTCTTCTCGTGGAAGTTTCCAGCCATAATTACAACCTTATCCAATTTCTTTGCCAGCAGACTCTTGCCGTCAAGCTCTGAATACTCGTCTGCCTTAGAGTCAAGCATACGCACCAAGTTGGTTGAAAAACCGACCATAACAAGTGTCACACTACCATCCTCCTGATTGCTGAGCAGGCGACGAAGAAGCTTATATCCATCCTCTACAGCATCCCAATCTTTGATAGTATGAGGGTAGTTGTGCTGATTAACTGTATAGTCCGCATAGTTGAGTCTTTTGTCTATGCAGACATAGTTCTCCTCTGGGTATGTTTTTGCTATTCCAATAGGGATATTTGGATGACCATAAATTGTGTTCATAGCATCAATAAATTTGATACTTCCAAGCTCTCTCTTGCTTGAAAGGATACCCAGCAGGTCGATTGTTCCCTCATCTACATATTTATATAGCATATCCAGAGCAACGACATCGTCTACATCGTTACCCATATCTGTGTCAAAAATAATCTTCACAGGTTTAGCTGCCTGAATAGAAAATAGCGCCGCAGTGGCAAGCAGAAGTGTAAGAAAGAACTTTTTCATAGTTTTAAAGGTTTGTTTGGTTACAAAGATACTCTTTTCTTTAAAAAAATCGTTACATTTGTGAAAATTTTGTTTCATACACAATTATGACTGCTCTATACCCACAGATAGTTTACGGACCGGTACACTCGCGCCGACTCGGCATTTCGCTCGGCGTCAACCTACTACCGTTACACTCTAAGTTATGCACCTTTGACTGTATATACTGCGAGTGCGGTTGGAACGATGACAACAGAGGCACAGAGGCTTTTAACTCTCGCGCGGATGTTGCAGCGGCACTTGAGAGTCGCCTGCTACAGATGTCATCAGAGGGGGTACTGCCAGATGTAATAACCTTTGCAGGAAATGGCGAGCCTACGCTCCACCCAGAGTTTGAGGGCGTAATTGAGGATACAATATATTTAAGAGATAAGTACGCGCCCGCTGCAAAGATATCGGTGCTGAGCAACGCTACGCAGCTCCACCGCGAGGATGTTATCCGCGCCCTCAAGCGTGTAGACAACAACATTCTCAAGCTTGACGCAGCACTTGACAGCACAGTGGTAGATATAAACAAGCCTTGCTGCAACTACTCCGTAGAGAGGGTCATTGACCAGCTTGCAGCCTTTAATGGTGAGTTAGTAGTGCAGATAATGTTTCTGCGTGGCGAGTATAACGGCAAAAAGATTGACAACACCACAGCAGAGCATATCGCCGCCCTCCGCTCTGCCCTACAGCGCATCCGCCCAAAGCA
>JAFOYS010000046.1 GCA_017391435.1 Alistipes sp.
ATTATCATATCAAAGTCGTAAAAATCATCCTCACAGATAGGCCTTGATCTGTGAGTGAGATTATAACCCCTCTCCAAAGCTGCACGACGCATTCTTAAATCAGGCAACTCGCCCCTATGACCTGAATATGTTCCCGCAGAATCTACCTCTATTTTCTCTTGCAACCCCCTTTTAGCTACCATATCCTCAAATATTCCATTGGCAGCCGGTGATCGACATATATTTCCGAGGCAGACAAAAAGTACTCGTTTTTTCATCGGTTTTATTTTGTTGCAGTTATACAATACTCTCCAGCATTAAGAGTAAGTTCAGTGTTGTTTTTACCATCGCAAGACAATGAATTATAGCCTTGTGGTAC
Organism: Alistipes sp.; assembly: GCA_017391435.1. Classification (GTDB taxonomy): domain Bacteria; phylum Bacteroidota; class Bacteroidia; order Bacteroidales; family Rikenellaceae; genus Alistipes. Next base: position 359 of record JAFOYS010000046.1, read on the forward strand.
AACAACTTTTGCCACAGTACCTTGAGGAACAGTTAAGGTAATATTCAAGGCGTTATCAACCTTTTGTACCGTCATAACAATATTACCAAATACTGTTGGCACAACACTCTTAACACGATTTAGTGTAGCGAGATTTGGGCAGACCTTAAAGAGTTTAAACTGCGGCTCAATAGGCTCAATTCCCGCAATAAACTGCGAGAGGATAGTCAGTCCGCCACCACTCCAAGCGTGGTTATAGGTGCCATTACCGCTCTTATACTTCATACCCTTGCCGCCGGTATACTCCCAGCCCTCCCAAAGTGTAGAGTATGGCGCAGCAACCATCTCACCAAAGCGCTTCTCCATACGAATCAAAGCATCCTCATAATAGCCCATCGTACAGAGAGCTTCAAGCACATACTTCTCCATATATGGACTTGCATTATAGTATGTAGCAAAGAATTGACGCAGAGTCGGATATCGATCCTCAGGCACTAAACCTGCAAGAACAGCCATTGCTTGTACTCTTTCATCTGGCACATCCTTGTAGTTTGCAGATTTGTAGTGCTGTAACTCCTCATTCCAGTAGGTGCTATTAAACGAATAGTACAGTTTGTCTAACAATTGCTCTGCCATCATTGCATCACTGCGATGACCTGTAAGTTTTGCCATCTGAACAAAGCCCTTTAGAGCAAGAGCATACCAACATTGCTGAAGCGCAGGTTTGTCAATATTCTTACCCCAATCGCCCCAATACCAGCCACCTCGGCGTACCTTAACAAGTCCGCTATTCTGAGGCTCCCAAACCTCAAACAGGTACTTTCGCACGCGAGGGTATACATCTGCAATAGTCTGATTGTCGCCAGTAAGCATATAGTATGTCTGAAATCCATAGTGGCCGACACTTGCCAACATCTGACAAGGAAGCTCACTCTTATACCAACCCAGAATAGGGGAGGCTATAACACCGTTTGGCTGCTGCCAATGCATCAACTCAAGAATTGCCTTACGCGTGAGCAAATGAGCGCGAGAGTCAAAGAGATATCCCGCCTCGCCAAGCTCTACAACCACATCTCCCCACCACTGCGCACGCTCACGGTCTGGACAGTCCATATAATTATCGCGCATAGTCACATAGAGTGTTCTGGCAGCCTTCTGCCACATTGTATTACAGAACTCACTATCACACTCAAAAGAGCCGACAAAATCGCTATCATAACCACTCTCGCGATACTTCAACTCAAGCACTTCAACACCCTGAGGTACATAGTATAACACTGAGTGACCGTTTGCCCAAATCGGAGTCTCAAACTCCTGCTCACCAGAGCGAGCGATATACTCAGTCTTAAAGCTTCGTGCCTCGCCAATCCAGTAGTCATCTGTGCAGATAACAATCTTCTCGCCGCCATTAGCTTTTAGACGAATATATGGCGTCACCTGTGCATTATATGGCAATATACACTCAATAGCTCCCTCGCTATTGACTATCTGACTCTTATAGTCAAGCAGTTCGCTCCAACGCCACTGAGGTATTGGGCGAAGAACAAAATCACCCCACTCAGCACTCTCCCTAGAGACTTCAACCGCATTATTCCAACCACTATCATCAAAATCATCAGCGGCAAAATCAACAGCCTTACGGGCATCATAACCAACATTTGCGCCAGCCAGACGGTACTGCTTTTGACCCTTTGGATTCTCATCTGCAGGTGCCCAATAGGCATCATATCTTATAGCCTTCCAACTTCTATCACTTACTACCTTACCAAAGGTACAATCCATCTCAAACCACAAGCCAGGCTGTGCAGAAGGTCTGTGGCTAAACGAGTTACGACCATAGTATTGAACCAATACTGCAACTGTATTCTTACCACACTTAAGGTTAGGAACAGACTCAAAACTGTCACAGTAGCTATCCGTAGGATTTGGACCACGCTTCAATCCACCCTCACGAACAACAAGCTCTCCGTTAACATAGAGCCAATACTTTGTATCCGCAGCAATTTTAAGCGAGACACCCGCTCCACTTGCAAGATAGAACTCTTTACGGAAACACTGCCACTGGCCATCTTCAACAGGTTCTACCGTAGAGATAATCTGAGGTTCTTTGCTACACGCACAGAAAATTGTCATCAAAAGAGCTACAATTGATAGTTTATTAAACAGTTTCATATAGAATTGTGAAATATTTAGTACCTTTGTTGCAAAGATAATAATTTTTCAAATATGAACTATACACTTTGTAAAAAAGAGGGGTACACCCATCCACATTAGTGTTTGCGTGGTATAACAATTCTTCAACAGGTACTAATCCTGCTTTGGCAATAGATAATATTTCATTAGTAGAAGGTAACTGTGGACAAGTAGTTGATTTGAATGTAGAGTATGCTC
>JAFOYS010000047.1 GCA_017391435.1 Alistipes sp.
AGCACTATGAGATTTGTAACACTTACCATATTTATATTATTGTCGGCCTTAACAGCCTCGGCACAGTCGCTGCTTGATACTTTTGAGAGCAGCCTTAAGAGCTTAGGTCTCTATAGGGTGGAGTTTGATGTCTCGTTAGATGGAGACTACACACTTAAGGGGGAGTATATTGTCGACAAGCAGAACTTCTATGTCAAGCTTGGCGGTGTTGAACTCTATGTTACTGATGGCGTAAAGTACGAGGTTGTGGCGCAGAGGGGCGAGGTTGTAATAGACAGCGCCGAGAGTTTGGGTAGCGACTTGCTCAGCAATCCTGCTGGAGCATTTGTCCGCCTTAAGGAGCAGTACAGTATCTCGCCAAGCAGTGTAGGTGGTAGGGCAGCGGTAAATCTCAAGTCAAAAGAGGGCGAAGATAGTGCCGTAGTGGTTGCAGATAGTAGCGGAGTGCTGCCAGGGCGTATAGAGTATAGTCATAGCGGAAGTGTAGTAAGCATAACATTTAGCTCTATTGCCAGCTATAAGGATAGCCTGCCAACCTTTGATAGGTCAAAATATGCAGCATATGAGGTTGTAGATATGCGATAAAACCGAAAAAGATAAAAAAATTGAAAAAATAGTCTTGAAATTTTTGTTGTTTCGGGAAAATGTTGTAAATTAGTACTGCGAAAATAACATTTAATAGAAATAACACTAAAATTTAATGGCTATGATTATCACATTTAATGAATTGCGCCGCATTAAGGATCGTCTTCCAAGCGGTAGCTCCCAGCGTATTGCCGATGAACTCGGAATTGATGTAGAGTCTGTTCGTAACTACTTTGGTGGTAAGCACTTTGACGCTAAGACTGGTGTTGGTGTTCACTTTGAGCAGGGTCCGGACGGTGGCGTTGTTACGCTGGATGATACTGCTATCCTTGACGCAGCTATGCGCATTCTCAATGAGGAGAAATAATACTCTTAGATAGTAGATTTTGAGCCCGGCAGATTTTGCTTGGGCTCTTTTCTGTAATTTAAACCTAAAAACTATACCAAAATGAAAAAACTATTTTTATTTGTCGTAGCGCTGTGCCTTACTTGTGGTGCTGCAGTTGCTCAGAAAGTTGAGCTTGAGTGGATTGACGCTCAGAAACTTAACCACATCGGTAAGATGTGCAAGACTACAAACCCATACAACCGTGTTGAGGTAAACGACTACCCAGAACTTAACAAGACTGAGGCTAACCTCCTTAAGACTTGTGCTGGTCAGGCAATCCTTTTTGAGACCGATGCAAAGGAGATTTGGGTGCGCGCATCTTATGGCTACCGTGGCCACAACCGCGCTATGCCTGCCACTGCAGGTTTGGGCTTCAACCTCTTTATTGAGCACCAGAACGAGTGGAAGTGGGCTGCATCTAAGGTTAATGCTGACGGTCACGACAGCAAGGGTAACGCAAAGATCGAGAAGCCTCTCTGCATTATCAAGAATATGGATGGTTCAAAGCACCGTTGTATCCTCTATTTGCCTCTCTTTGCGGAGCTTACAAAGCTTGAGGTAGGTGTTCCTGAGGGTGCAAAAATCAAGGCTATGAAGAACCCATTCCGCCACAATATTGCCATCTTCGGCTCTTCAGTTACCCACGGCTCTGGTGCTACTTGCTCTGGTATGACATACCCTGCATTCCTTATGCGCCAGACAGGTCTCAACCTCAATAGCTTCGGTATGAGCGGTAACAGCAAGCTGCAGCGCGTTATGGGTGAGATTCTTGGTGGTACAAAGGCTGACGCTTATATCTGCGACGCATTCTCTAACCCATCTGTTACTCAGATTGGCGAGCGTATCCGTCCATTTATCCAGGAGATTCGCAAGCGCAACCCTAAGGCTCCTATTATCTTCCTTCGCACCATCTACCGCGATGGCCGACTCTTTGACACTGCTGCTGAGAAGAAGGAGTCTACCCGTATGGAGTATGTAGACAACCTTATGAAGGAGATTTGTGCAGAGTTCTCTGATGTATACTTTATCGACACTCCAGACCAGACCGGTACCGACGGCCTCACTTCAGCCGATGGCGTACACCCTTGCTCTTGGGGTTACAAGCGTTGGGCAGATGCTATTCAGCCTAAGGTAGTAGAGATTCTTGCGAAGTACAACATCAAGTAATTTTGTCGTGAAAAGGTAGCATTTGCTGCGTTACACTTCGATAGCCGAGCTGCTCACATACGCTACAGTATGCTGCGCGCTCGGCTTCTTGTGTGCCTTGCAACTACTACCTTTTGACGACAAAAAACTAATAGTAGGGAGCTTAAGGAATTTAAGGAGTTTAGTGTTTCGCTAACTTCCCTAATTTCCCTAACTTC
>JAFOYS010000048.1 GCA_017391435.1 Alistipes sp.
AGTATTTCTTACAGAACCAACACGCGCAACAGGTATGCGAGTTAGAGCACCAGCACTTGACTTCATAGCCTCTGCATTTACAGGGGCTGAACTCTTTAGAGATGTGATAATACCGTGAGCACCAGCACACTCCGCGCTACGAGCAATACCTCCAAAGTTACGAACATCGGTCACTCCGTCAAAAAGGACAATAAGTGGAGTCTCATCTTCTGGTACTCGGTCTAAAATATCCTGAACCTCTACATACTCAATCTCAGCAATCTGAGCAATAATACCCTGGTGGCTACCCCTTGTCAGTCGATTTAGTTTCTCTACAGGCACCTCCTGCACGCGCAGACGATGACGGAAGCAGAGATCTCGGACCTCTGCCATAAGCTGACCCTCAGCACCTTTGCGGATAAATATCTTCTCTATCTGCTTGCCAGACTCAATCGCCTCTACTACTGGACGAATGCCAAATACTATATTACTGTTTGCCATATCTCTATATTTTGCGCAAAGATACTAAATTATACCCAACGGGCAAAAATTAGCAGCCATTTGCTATCTTTTATTACCTCTTTGTTGACCTCTATTGCACAATTTAGCATAGTCGCAGCGTGAACAAGTCGCTTCATCCTCAGCCTGAGTGAATGGTATCTGAGGGTCAAAGAGCTTGCCAAGTACAGCAAAAAGCTCTTGCTCAAATCTCTCTGCAATATCACTATATTTAACTATTGGTATTGTGTTTTTTCCAGCACCTTGACCCTCTATTAACAGCGGCGAGTAGTTCTTGTCGTGCATACCACGCAAGTAGTACAGCGCCGGCTGTACCTCACAGTCATACTTTGCATAGGCAATCATAGCATACATAAGTGTGTTGATGGTGTTGCTTTGGCGATGACTGTAAGTTCCATTAAACAATTTATCGTAACCCTGGTGATTCAGAGCAGGAGAGCCTGTCTTGTAGTCAATAATTCGCAGAGTATTTTCATCCAGACGATCAATTCTATCTGCGCGACCTTCAAGATTTACTGTAATATTTTTACCAGCCGAGCTAAATGTAAACGGATGGCTATATTTGTACTCTAAGTTTTCTATTGTAAAATTATGATTAGCAACATCATAGGCAAGAAGATTGAATTTAAGATAACGGATAATAATCTTTCGTACAATCATCATCTCACCATTTAGTTTGCGACCCTCTAAAGACTCTGCATCAAAGTACTCCTTTGCAATAGCGAGATCAGCCGCCTCTTCAATCTTATCATCTGTTATCTGGAGTAGGTTGTGTAGCGTATTCGTTTTGCCTACAATTCCCTCATATAGATTCTCCGCTGCCTTGTGGAAGATATTTCCAAAGTCGCGATCGTCAAGACTCTCATCCAGAGAATCTTCTACCTTTATACCGGCTATATACCTATAGTAGAACTTTAGTGGGCAGTGAACATATGTAGATACTGCTGTTGGCGATAGAGTCTTGTTTGCAGATGTGTACTTTTCTAACGCTCTAAGCGCGCGAGCATCTTTTGGCACAGAAATATCACCCTGACGAACTACATTTACAGGTGTAACCACCTTGGTAAAGTTAATTGGAATACCAGACTCATATTTTAACTGGCTGATATATCTACTCTGCTCTCCAGAGCCCTTCTCGTCTGCTGTAGAGCTATATAGCAACCATACATTCTCGGCTCTCTGAATAATACGATAGAAATAGTACGCATATACTCCCTGATGGTGTTCTGGCGTTGGTAGGTTGTATCCAAAGCGCAGCGAGTAAGGTATATATGAGTTGTCTGTTATCTTTGTGCCAGGGA
>JAFOYS010000049.1 GCA_017391435.1 Alistipes sp.
ACACAAGTTTTTCTGCCGTATCGTGCTCCGCTGCATCAAAGTGGTAGCGGATAATATGATATGCAGCCTCTGCGCCCACAGCATCGCTCTTATCTGCGCTCAAAGTACGATATATCTGCAGTGCATCATCCCTACGACCCTGAGCCGTATAGACCTTAGCGCGACTATGGTGAGCCTTGCGAAGCACAGAGTGCTCAACATCCTTCAGTGTATCTACATCATCCGCCATTGCAAGCAGCTGATCATCACGACCATCGAGGATTGTCGTCTCTACATATCTCTTAGAGAGTTTGCTGCGGAGCTCTGCATCCTCCGCATAACCATACAGACGACGAAAAGCAGATGCCGACTCAGTATACATCTTATGCTCAAAAGTAACTTCGGCCAACTTCTCCAACACCGGCACTGTATATCTACCCTTTGGACGGTCAGAGAGAAGCTTCATTCGCTCTAAGGCCCTATCAAGAGAGTCGCACTTTAGGTAACTATCACTAAGACAGAAGAGCGCATCGTCAATATAGTAACCCTTTGGATAGGATGCAATATAGTTCTCAAAGTGGGCTATAGACTCATCTGTCTTGCCGGCAAGATAGATCTTTTCTGCACTGCGATAGCTCAGCGAGTCGCGCGTAACTGCGCTCAAGTCACACTCAACACCCGTACGCTCGGCATAGGCAAAGTATGATGAGACATCCCCCTTTGCAACATATATCTCGCGCACACTATTAATAGCATCTCGGGCCGCCTGAGATTGTGGTGCTGCCGAGATAACCTTATCGTAGCACTCTAATGAGCGGTCAGGGTTGCCGAGATTAAAGTACATAAGACCCAAATCAAGCATTGCCGCAGTCTGGTAAGGTGTTGTCGGGAAGCTATCAAGCAGTCGCTCTAAAACCACCGCACCGTCACCATATCTGCCAGCGGTAAGGTAAGTACGACCAAGCTCATACGAAGCATCGTCTACATAGTCGCCAACATTTGCCGTAACAATACCCTTGAGCGCATCAATCTTTGGTTGCTCCTTACCAAGTAGACCCAGAGAGATTGCGCGGCGGTAACGAGCATAGTGACTCTGAGGCTGAGCAAGGGCAATAGCGCCCTCATAATTCTTTACAGCACTCTGGTAGTCGCGCTGCAAGAAGTGGACATCGGCAAGTCTATTGTATCCATCTGCACGAAGTTCGTCGCGCTGCTTATAGAGCCAAATAAATCCATCCAGCGCTCGCTGTGCCGCACTATTATCGCCACAAGCAATATTTGCATAGCCGAGATTGTAGAGCGCAAGTTTATACTCAGCAGCCGAGCGAGGCGCACGCTTCAGATAGTAGTTATACTGAGAGACGGCCTGCTTCATATCGCCACTTTGGTAGGCAACCTCACCCAACCAAAAGGCACACAGAGCGTTATACTTTGGAGAGACACCCACAGCAAGAGACTCCTCTAAAGATTGCTTAGCAAGGTCATAGTCGCCAGCATCAAAGGCCTCAACACCCTTGAAGTAGGCAATCTTCTGCAGTGCGGTCTTCATACCACCATCGGGATTTGGAAAGGCGCGAATAGCCTCATATGCCATATCGTAATCCTTAGAGTTGTAGTATGCAGCAATAAGCAGCTCTTTTGCCTCGGCAGTGCGGTCTGTATCTGGATAGCGATTAATATATCTTGCCAAGACATTTATAGACTCGTTAAATGTACCACCGCCAGTATCAAAGAGTAGCTTACCGTAGTTAAACAGTGCATCCTCGGCAATCTCATTGTTGTACCTCTCATCTGCAGCCATAGCAAAGGCGCGGATAGCATTGCGCTTGTCTCCTAAACGGATATAGCAGTCTGCAAGGTGGTATGAGGCATTCTGTGCAAGGTTGTCTGTACCGTTACAAGCAGCCTTAAGAGGCTCAATAGCACTTGCATAGTCTGCCGTGCGGTAGGCTGTATAACCGAGCAGATAGTTATCCTCACGACTCATAGCACCGATATTCTTAGCATAGGCTGTAATATACTGCAAAGCCTTATTATACCCCTCAAGGCGGAACCAAGCCTCGGCCGCAAGACGCATAACAGCAGTGCGCTCCTTACCTTGAGCCGTCTCAAGCAGAGCGTCGCAGTGCTGAGTCACATAACGGAAGTTAGAGCGCTCAAACTCAAGTTGCAACAGATAGAAGGGTATAAGCTTTGAGTATGCATCACTACCCTCTAATGACTTGAAGCCACTGTAGGCCTTATCAAGTTCTCCACGGCTGTAGGCAATATAAGACTTGTAGTATGTCGCGTGGTCTGCAACCTCACACAGTGGCGAAATGCGATTAAAGTACTCGAGCGACTTATCCATATTGCCATCGTTGAACTCAATATATCCCATACGGATATCATATCGCTGACGGTCATAGCGGTTCAGAGAGTTGTAGTTAACCCCCTCAAACTGCTCCTTGGCAAGGGCAAACTCCTCGGTCTGGCAGTAGTGCAGAGCCAGCAAAAAACGAATATCCGCAGCGTGAACAGATCCCGGATAGTTCATCAAAAAGGCCCTCATACGCTGCTCCGCAATATTATCATCAAGCATTGCCGCACAGACCGTAAGTCCATACTCTACACTATGCACCGCAGCCACATCATCCAAAGCCACCATATCCTTCAGACGCAGATATGCGTGCCTTGCATCGGCATATCGTCCGTGCTCAAGCAGACTCTTTGCCCTGGCAAAGAGCAACTGCTCCGTATTAGCTACCGCCTGCCCGCACACCAATGCCGCAAGCAACATTACAAATAGTATCTTTACTCTTCTAAACATATCTACACAATTTGTTGCAAAAATAACAATTTCCAACAACACCTCCTAATTTTCCAAAGGAAAATCAACAATACAGAGATAAAAAAGACTACTCAACTGAGTAGCCAAAACTATCTAAGATTAGAAACGAGCCACTGCACGGACATCACCCGCCCCAGACTTATCTTCATCTTTAATCCTATAATTCCACGGATACTTAAAATCTTTAACGTGCACCCTAGCTACTAAATACTCATCATCGTAAGCGAAATATCCACGCTCGGTAGATGACCAATACCACCCTTTTACAATCGGCGCACCCAACTGCTCAAGGCACTGATTGACAGCATTTAGCACAGATATATCATTACGCAGAAAAGTCTCTAATTCTTCCATTGCAGGTAAATACCACCCCTCACCAAGAGAGGCACAAAAAGCAAATGCAGGATAGCGCTGCTGCCAGCAATCTTGCTCCATAGCAACGGCTTGATTTTTCGCCCCATCGCTCTTGCTATAAGCCCTTATTTCAGAGCGTATAGCCTCAAGCTCATCTGCCCAACAGCAACAGCACTGCTGAAGGCTCAAAATCTTACCGTGAAGACCATCTTCACTGACCTGAATAACTACACCCTGCTTTACTCCGTCGTCGTAGTAATCCCCAATTTGATAGACTCGTTCCATACTATTGTTTTATAATCAAGAGTCGCTTTACGGAAAAATATTGCAACTATGGAACAGAAATTGCAACAGAAAGGAGCAAAAAGCTTTGAGTTATGAAAGTTACAATTACTATTGAGTGCGACAACAAGGGGAAGGTTGTCCCAACAAAGGGTGTTGAGGAGTTAAACCCAAAAGAGTTACTGCTATACTCGGCGGCATACTGTGCTGCGCTGACACTAAAGGGCATATTAGACAAGGAGCAGATTAGCCCCAAGCGTCTTGAGATTGAGATGTCGGGAACGCTTAACACTCAGACTGTTACAGCAAAGAGCATCTACACAGATTTCAATATTCTCTACCGTATTGAGTGCAGTGCTATTACGGAGCAGGCCAAGATTGGTCGTGCAGTAAGGCTGACGACAGAGAAGTACTGTGGAATGTTACAAATGATATCTCGCATAGCGACGCTTACGCAAGAGGTTGCGATAGTTAGCACCGAGTAATTTAGATATCGCGACAATTTGCCTTTCGCGACACAATGCCGTCAGTGAGAACAACAATGCCCGTATTCGCGCGAAGCATAGTCTTCATAGTCTTGGAATCGATGTTATAACAGCGGACAGTCTCACTGCCGGCAAACGAGTGGTATGTAGGGCGAGTGATTGGCTGTGGAGTAAGGCAAATGACTGCTGCCTGCTCTGCTGCAGCTTGCTCTACAACCTTAGCAAGGCGCTGCTCGCACTTTGGTGATACCTTATCTCGGTCTGTTACACAAATCATATATAGGTTGCCCTTGATATTGAGAAGGCTATCTGTAACCTCGCCCTGCTCGTCAGCAACATAAAACTCAAGAATCATCGGCTCCACACGGTCTGCTACATTCTCAGACACGCGAGTATCTACCCACTCCCAACGCTTCTCATTATGCCAAGCATTGTCATCAAGCGAGAACTCCCTAAGTTTACCCGTACGGCGGTTACGATAGACAAGCACCACCTCGCTCTCAAGTTTACGATCACGAGCCTCGGCCATAGCCTCTGCTATATTTGTACCCTCACGATAAGGGAGCAGATCTACCGGTGGCAGGTGCAAATAGCAGTATGTACCCACGCCCATACTAAAGACAAAGAATAGGCAAGCCAAAGCGAACTCAAGGCGCGAGAAGGCAAACATTCTATCAGGGCGATAACGCCACCAGACGATGAGTATCATCGGCAGCAGTACAAGGTTTTTGAGAAATGTCTGCATAGGCGAGAGTTTTATCACCTCACCAAAGCATCCACAGTCCTCAACAGGTATAAATGTTGCGCTAAGGAAAGTGAGCACCGTAAAAAAGAGTAGCGACACGCTGGCAAAGGTAGAACACATCCTGATTCTGACCTTAAAGAGTAGCATACAACCCATCATCAACTCCGCACCACAGAGCCAGATAGAGAATGCCATTACAAGCGGCTCAAACCACTCTAAACCATAGGAGACAAGGTAGTTATTGACATTAAGAGCCGTACCCCACGGATCTATAGCCTTTACTGCGCCACTAAAGATAAAGGTTATGGCGACAATAACTCTACAGAGGTGCGTCAGCAGACGGAAGGCACGACGATTTCTCAACACAACACTACCCATACACTATATTATTTTAAAAGTGGCAAGACAAGAGCCTCAATGCGTGCAAAGATACCCTCTGGGCTATCCATACCACCCTCACTATTACTACAATCAACAACCTTCAGGCACGCGTCTGTCTTAGCCGCCTCAAGGTATACTCGGCGCACCTGCTGCTGCAAATCAAGCGACGACTCGTGAATATCACTCTGTCCATTTAGATATGCTCTATCGTCTCCCGTACGCTGCTCTGTAAGCGACTTGGCAGTAAACGAGAATGGCACATCAAGGAAGATAGAGAGGTCTGGACGAGGAATGTTGTAGTATCCATATTCAGTCTCTAAAATCCACTGCTTGAGTCGCTGCTGACCCTCTGCGTCTGCAATTTTTGCACACTGGTAGCCAATATTTGAGTAGACATATCGGTCAACAATCACAACCTTACCCTCCGCCTCCCACTTACGAATCTGTGGCGCCATATCTGCCCTATCACCGGCAAAAAGTAGCGCGACGATATATGGGTCTACGCTCTCAACACTACCCAACTCCCCACGCAAAAAGCGAGCTATAAGTTCTCCATATACCGGAGCCTCAAAGCGCGGAAAGTGGACATACTCACTCTCAATACCTCGCGACTGTAACAGTGCGCGAAGTTGCTTAATCTGCGTACTCTTACCAGCTCCGTCTAAACCCTCAAGGACAATAAACATAACTTATCTCAACATTTTAACTGCCCTATCAACACCACTTACAAGGGCATCAACCTCGGACATAGTATTATACATAGCAAACGATGCACGGCACATTCCCGTAACAGAGAATCTATCCATCACAGGCTGCGCGCAGTGGTGACCAGTACGGATAGCAACTCCCATCTTATCAAGAATCATCCCTATATCATAGTGGTTACACCCCTCAACATTAAAGCAGACAACAGGACTCTTGCTCGGCGCTGTACCGTAAATCTTCAGTCCCGCAATGCTCTGCAACTGCTCGGTAGCATAGCTAAGCAGAGTGTTCTCATACTCCATAAGAGCGCTATAGTCCTCTAAAAAATCTATAGCTGCAGCCATAGTCGCCGCACCGACAAAATTTGCCGTACCAGCCTCAAACTTCAGTGGTAGCGGAGCGTATGTTGTTCGCTCAAAGGTGACCTTATCAACCATATCTCCTCCACCCATATATGGAGGCATAGCCTCAAGCAGTTCGCTCTTTCCGTAGAGTACTCCAATACCCGTTGGACCATAGAGTTTATGGCCAGAAAAGACATAGAAGTCACAATCAAGTTCTACAACATCTACCCCTCCGTGGACAACACCCTGACAACCATCCACAGTAACCTTTGCGCCGTGCTTATGGGCAAGAGTAATCATTGTTTTAAGGTCTGGGCGAGTACCCAAAGTGTTGGAAGCCTGTGTTATAGCAACCATCTTAACGCCATACTGAAGCATACGCTCATAGGCCTCAATATCTATTTCACCGCTATCAGTAATAGGTATAGCTCTTACAACTGCGCCTCTGCGAGCTGCCGCCATCTGCCACGGAACAATATTTGAGTGGTGCTCCATCTGGCTAACAAGCACAACATCTCCCGCACGCAGAAAAGCCTCCGACCAACTGTATGCCACAAGGTTAAGTGACGCTGTAGCTCCCGAGGTAAAGATAACCTCCGACGCACTCTTTGCACCTATAAATCGAGCGACTCTCTGTCGCGCCTGCTCATATATGGCAGTCATCTGCTCAGAGAGATAGTGCACTCCGCGGTGGATATTGGCGTTATATGTAGTGTAGAGACTCTTCTCGTACTCTATTACCTGCAGTGGCTTCTGTGCCGTAGCAGCGCTGTCAAGATAGACAAGCGGCTTACGGTAGACGCTACTCTGCAGAATAGGAAAGTTACTGCGAAACTGATCTACAAGCTTTTGGGTATCCATAGTTAAATGGCTGTTAGTTTGTCACTTACAACATCGTGAACAAGAGAGCATATCGGCTCAAGCGAGCAGTGCATAACTACATCCTGAATAAAGCCCTCTATCTGCAGTCTGCGTGCTGTTGTCGGATCAATACCTCGCTGGCGCATATAGAACAGCGCATCCTTATCCTCATAGCCCACTGTAGAGCCGTGAGAACAGCGCACATCGTCAGCATAAATCTCAAGCTGTGGCAGTGCAACAATATGTGCGTTATCGAGCTGAATATTACGATTCTGCTGCTGAGCATCTGTCTGCTGAGCATCTGGCGCAACATATACAAGTCCGCGAAACTCTCCAATTGCTCGGCCTGCGGCAATACCCTTTATCAGTGAACGACTTGAACACTGGCCTAC
>JAFOYS010000050.1 GCA_017391435.1 Alistipes sp.
ATCTGCAATGACCTCATACTCCTTTAAGGGAGTAATGACGGGACTCGGTATTACATCTATCCTTCAGTCCTCAAGTGCTACGACAGTTATGGTCGTAGGTTTTGTAAACGCCGCACTGCTGACGCTTGATCAGGCTATTGGAGTAATTATGGGTGCCAACATCGGTACAACAGTAACCGCTTGGCTAATTTCACTACTCGGCTTTAAAACAGACATCTCTGTGCTTGCAGTGCCTCTTATGGCTGTGGGATTTATAATGAGCATTGCCAAGAGCGAGAAGTATAAGAATATCAGCGAGTTTATTATCGGCTTCTCACTGCTCTTCCTCGGTCTGTCGCTTATGAAGAACTCTGTACCAGACTTGCGAGAGACACCAGAGATTCTGAGCTTTATCCAGCAGTGGACAGGCTACGGATTTGGCTCGGTTATCATCTTCCTAGTTTTTGGCACTGTACTCACCCTTGTACTCCAGTCGTCAAGTGCTACAATGGCCCTTACGCTGATTATGATGAGTCTGGGTTGGATTCCATTTGATATGGCCGCAGCAATGGTTCTTGGCGAGAATATAGGTACAACTATTACCGCCAATATTGCCGCCGCAGTTGGTAATCCAAATGCCCGCCGCGCAGCCCTTGCACACACCTTTTTCAATGTCTTTGGCGTTATCTGGGCACTGATTCTCTTCCGTCCGTTCCTATCACTTGTTGGCACTATTATCACTTGGCTCGGCTACCCAAATCCAACGCTGATTGACTACTCAGCAGGCATTGAGGCTGGCAGCGTAGAGTCTACCGCCGCACTCTATGGCGTATCTATGCTCCATACGCTCTTTAACACTATAAACACTGCCATTCTTATCTGGTTTATTCCGCTTATTGTGCGCTTTGTCACTTGGGCTATTAAGAACAAGCCAGAGGATGATGAGCAGACTGTTCGCCTCAAGTTTATCAACGCCGGCCCTATGGGAACGGCAGAGCTTGCGCTTATTGCCGCAAAGAATGAGACAATACACTTTGCCCAGATTTGCCACAACGGACTTGGATATGTCCGCTCGGCTATATATGCTAAGAATGAGGCTGAGTTTGAAGTTTATCGCAAAAAACTTGTTAAGTATGAGGAGATTGCAGACCGCATAGAGTACGAGATTGCATCGTTCCTCAACGCCCTACCTCAGGAGAGCATCTGCGAGCAGACACGCCAGAGAGTTAAGTCTATGTATAAGATTATCGGCGAGCTTGAGAGCCTTGGAGACTCTGGCGAGAGCATTAGCCGCATACTATCACGCCGAAATATCCACAACAAGCACTTCACAGAGCAGCATATTGAGAAGATTGACACTATGCTCACTCTTGTTGACAAGGCTTATCAGATTATGATAAACAACCTTCAGGCTGATGTAAACAGTAAGGATAATCTCCGTTGTGCTGTTGACTGCGAGATTGAGATTAACGATATGCGAAACACTCTGCGTGAGGCCGAGATTCTCAAGATTGAGAGTAACGATACCGAGTATCAAAGTAGTGTCTACTACCTCGACCTAATCTCAGAAATTGAGCGTATGGGCGACTTTATGATCAACATTTCAGAGGCACTTCAGAGCAAGTAACACCCATCTGTGTACAAAATATGGGACTGACAATTTTGCCAGTCCCATATTCTATCTACTACGCTCTACATCCACACGCCCTCTACGCAGCCCTCTGCTTGGCACTGAGCGTTGAACATAGCAAGAGTCATAGCATCCTGCTCCTTTTTGTATGTATAGTGACTCTCACCCTGAGCCGTGGTGTAGCAAACCTGAGCAACAAGGCCAAAGGTGTCATAAAACTCTCTCTCAAGCTCTCCAATAGTCTTGTCGCCATCAATAGATATCACACCCTCAGAGGCACACTTAACCCTCGCCTGACAAATCGCGCTATCAATATCCACACGATATGGAGTTAGCGATTCTACACCTATATACAGTCTTGCCTCAGATGTATACAACCTGAGTCTGAGGTAGTTAAACACATTATTAAACTCCTTCATCAGCTCGCTTACGCTCTTATCTGCTGTAACTAAAATCCCTGCTTTCATAGCCATCTGTATATTGATTTTCACAAATATAACACAATTAAACGAGATTTGCAAAAAATTAAAAACAAGTATTTTATTTTGTTCTCTAAGTAATTTTTTATAACTTTGTCTTACCAAACTTTTAAAACGACAAATTATGGCAATTGAAATCAATGTAACAGGTCAGAAAAAGGTAAGAACCCTTATGGCCGAGTTTAACAAGAAATTCCCTTATCTTGGTCTTCGACTCTATAGCCCAGAGGCTAAGAACGCATCATCATACACTCCATATCGTATCCCTGAGGATAAGACTCTTGCATCTGTTCGCGCAGAGGGTGCATCTGGTGGTAGCATCTCTATCAACGGCAACAAGAAGATTAGAACTCTTGAGGCTGAGTTTGAGAAGGTATTTGGTCTTTACGCACAGGTTTGCTACTGTCCTAAGGGTTGCGAGGCTGGCAAGGGATACATTACTACTGGCTCTTTAGATGATTATACCCTCTCTTCATTCAACGAGAAGTGCAAGGAGGATGGTGCTAACGAATACTCTTACGGTTGGTAAACCTCTAACTGATAGATAAGAAATAGGTGTCTACTGTGTGTAGACACCTATTTTGTTTTATACTACAGTTTGCTGAATAGATAGAGCAGATAGTTTGCAGTTCGCTTTATTGAACTCTTGGACTGTTTGCTGTGGGAGATTTTCCACGCACCAGTACTTGTCATATCTGAGTTACTCAGACAGGTGTGCAGCTTACTGCTATAGTATTTTGAAATCTTGTGATGGTTTAAAATAGCCGACCTCTCCTCTGCTGTAAGTTGAAAACCACACCTATCCAGAATCTCAATTGAGCGCAGGCAATGATTGGTCGCAGTTGAGAATCCTCGCTTGTATGACTTCCCCAAGTCGTGAAAAAGGGCACAAATTACCACTGACTCCAACGGAATATCGCCCCGTCTTTCAATCATCAAATTATATACCTCAATAGAGTGGTCTACAAGCCCACCACGATATGTGTGATGGGTGTTACACCTTGCTGTTGAAAAGTTGCTCTCCAAAATATACTGCACAACTTTATCAATACCCCTACGGTCAACAGTTCTCAGTATTTCAATCACGCGATTCATCATTAAACTACACTTTAGCACTTACAAAGTTATAAAACTTTCTACATACTAAAAAATTAGTTATATTTGTAGGCAAATAATAGAGAGTATGACTAAGACTAAATTTCCAACCTGGGATCGTGAGTATGCTGCCATAAGAGCTGTAGCAGGGCCAAGAAAGGGGCGTATGCTCCGCCAGGATGTATACAAGAGCAATTGCGAAGTATTTCACGCAGGTGGCTACACTTGTGAGTCAGGTAAGGTTGTAGAGCTTCCTGTTGATGATCCGATGCTTAAGAGCACAAAATTCTATAGTGCAGAGTTTGATGTAAATCACATCCCCGTGCAAGGAAGCACCACCAGAACTGCTGTTGCAAATGCTGACTGCCTTCTGGTAGCAGAACAGATGGCAGAAAGAGGTCTAAATCCTTGCGTGATGAACTTAGCAGATGCCTATGTTGCCTGCGGAATGTACAAGCGCGGCTCAAGGGCTCAGGAGGAGAGTCTGTGTCGCGTATC
>JAFOYS010000051.1 GCA_017391435.1 Alistipes sp.
GACTGCAGAGTTTGCGCGCCAAATTCCAAAAAACATCTCACAAATAACATCGCAAGAAAGATTAAAACCACTCCTGCCAAAAACTTTTGGAAAAACTTCGTTTTTCTTCTGTGCTGATGCGGATTTAGGATAGCCTTATGGCTATTACGATAAAAAAGAGAGATATGCTTTTGCTCAAGTAAACTTGGCAAGCAATCTCTCTTTTCTCTCGGACCATCTGCGATGGGCAACCTCAATCCGAATAAATACACAGACGAAGTCTGTACCGCTAAACGGCTAACAGCCAATGGCTAATGGCTAATAGCTATTTTGTCGTCAGAGTGTGTCAGATACGGTGCATCGTGAAAAAAAGCAGTGGCGGATAGTACTAAAAGGTACAGCCGCCACTGATTTTTAAGGGATGCGCCGTTCTGGCACACTATCACGACAAAATTACTCTTTCTTTTTGCCTCGTCCATCGTAAAGGAAACGACGAATCTTCTTTGACGGAGTCTTTACAAACTCATCCTGCTCCTCAACAACCTCGGTAATGCGAGAGTTGCGGTTAACCTTTGAGTTGATCCACTGCTTGATATCATCCATAATCTCATCGCGGATCTTTGCCCACTCCTCTTTCTTCTCCTCCAGATCATCAACAAGCTCCTCATAACGAGCCTTGATAGCCTCCATATCAAAGTTAACAAGTGCTACAAGGTGACCCTCGTGCTCTGTTACAAGAGACTCATTGATAAACACGTGCTGGTTAAGAACGCTCTCAATATCCTCTGGGTAGATATTCTCACCACTTGGGCCGAGAATCATATTCTTCAGTCGACCCTTGATATAGAGCCAGCCATCCTTATCGAAGCAAGCAAGGTCGCCAGTGCGGAACCAGCCATCCTCGGTAAATACGGCGCGAGTAGCCTCCTCATTCTTATAGTAGCCGACCATCTGGCTTGGGCTCTTTACAACAAGCTCACCAACACCCTCCTCGTTAGGGTTCTCAATGCGACCCTGAACACCATTAAGCAGTGGACCTGTAGAGCCAAGGCGGAGCATACCGTCAACAGCGCCTGCAAGCAGTGGCGCAGTCTCTGTAAGTCCATAGCCGATATCGTAGATAAACTTAGAATCAAGCAGGAACTGCTCTACAGTGCTATCAAGCTTTGCACCTCCGATACCGAAGAAACGAACACGGCCTCCAAAGGTCTTTGTAAGGGTCTTACCCGCAACACGGTGAAGCATTCGGCGGATAAAACCAACACCATAGAGGCTACGCATAAGTGCGTTTGAGGTAAACTTCTTCAGCACTGCACCACGATATATCTTCTCAATAATCAGTGGCACGGTAAGCATAATAGTTGGGCGAACCTCCTTGAGTGCCGGTAGCAGAATAGATACTGTAGGAGCCTTGTCAAGGTAGACTACGTGGCTACCGTGGTAGAAGGCAAGAATAAGTCCGATAGTACACTCATAGGTGTGCGCTAAAGGCAACACAGAGAGGAAGATATCGGTCTCGTATACCATAAACAGCTTGTCTATCATCTCCAACTGTGAGCAGAGGTTATAGTGGGTAAGCATAACACCCTTTGGCAGCGAAGTAGTACCTGAAGTGTAGATAATAGCAGCCAGATCCTCAGGCTTTGGAGTGGCAATCTTACCATTACCGCCCTTGACATTCTGAGAGATGATTCCGAGATTCTTGGTACGAACAACAATATGCAGCTTGTCTGCAGTCTGCTTAGAGAGCTTTGAGAATAGGCGGTCAGAGACAAAAAGCGCCTTGGTCTCAGAGTGCTCTACAATGCGATCAATATCCTCTGATGTAAAATCAGGCATAATAGGCACAACTACATAACCAGCAGATGTGATTGCAAAGTAAGCGACACCCCAATTTGGAACACTGCTACTCAAAATTGCAACACGGTCTCCAGGTTGTATATCAGCGTCAACCAACATATCCTGAATCTGCTTCACACGCTCTCCCACCTCACTGAAGGTTACACCAGCTCCACGCCATAAAGAAAAGGCCGTACGAGTAGAAAATTTCTTCAAACTACTCTGAAGAACCTCGTACAAAGTCGTTAATTTCATTTTCTAAATATTTAATTTTCACTTACTTAAGTCGCCTATCTTATTGACTATCAATAAAAAGCAACCGTTCTCTTCATTGCAAAAATAAGGTTTTTTAATGAAAAAACACTACTTTTGTTAAAAATATTGCACAAATGTTAAAATTATCGCACATAAAATCAGTTGCAGCCTCGGTAGGTTTTGACCTTTGCGGGGTGGTTAGGTGTCAGAACTTTGACTCCGACAGGCTATTTCTTGAGCACTGGTTATCTGAAGGTTATGGCGACGGACTGACATATTTAGAGCGTAATATTGACAAGCGTGCAGATGCAACAAAGCTCGTTGAAGGGGCAAAAAGTGTGATAGTTTGTGCTGTCAGTTACAAAAACCGTTACAGTTGTGGCTATCCACCAGAGTCTAAGAACAAGATTGCCTCCTATGCCCTTACAACAGACTACCATATCAATATAAAGAGGATGTTGCAAAATCTTTGCGCCGAGCTAAAGCAGAGCACGCCGACTCTATCTGGTCGCTGTTTTACAGACTCAGCACCGATTTTTGAGAAGCGTTATGCCGTAGAGGCTGGTCTTGGCTGGATTGGTCGTCAGTCGCTACTCGTTACGCCTCAATTCGGTAGTTTCGTGCTTTTAGGCGTAGCGGTAGTTACAGAGGAGTGTGACAGTTATGACGCCCCTTATAGCGGCATAGGTTGTGCAGAGTGCCGTCGCTGTATTGACGCCTGTCCAAACGGTGCTATACACAACAGACACATAGATACGCGACGCTGTATCTCGCGCGCGACAGTTGAAAAGCAGCCAGAGCACTCTACCCCACTACACGGTTGGATATTTGGCTGTGACGAGTGTCAGAGTTGCTGTCCATACAACATAAAGGCTCCGCTTGCGACAAATCCACTCTTTGCACCGACCATTGACCCGACATCAATAGATTGGCAAAAAATGAGCGAAGCAGAGTTTAAACTCCACTTCGCCACCTCGCCCCTCAGTCGTACAACCGTTGAGAGGATAAAACAGAATATCGATTAGTCTACTTATTGCCCCTAAAGATAGCCATCGGCTCTGCAATATGGGCAATAACGCTATTCACTACACCACCTAAGAATGAGTCGCCAACAAGGCTATATGCCCAATGGCGCGAGAAGAATCTCACCGCCTTTCGTCGCAATAGTGTAAGAGGTGAGACCTTTTTACCATCCTTGCCCACATTAGAGCCGACAATATCGCTAAGCACGCGGTTGTAGGTCTTATCATCGCAACGGCAGAGATGCTCTGGCAGATCAAAGCCCAAAGAGTGCTTACCAATGCGACAAAGCACAGCCGAGAAACGCTCTAAGCCATACTCAGCAAGTTGCGAGAGATTACATCCCGCACGCTGAACGACATAACACCAATCTATAATATGTCGTAGCGAGATACCCTCAAACTTAAAGTGGTTTGCCGCGTGATAGATAACAAAGAGCGTATCAAACTCACTATTAGGATAGTACAGAGAGCTGTTTTCTCCATAAGGCTCAGCGCTGCACACACTATCAACAAGTCGCGAGTTTACGGCCTTTGCCCGCTTTGAGAGGTAACGATAGACAAAGTAGTTGTGACTCTCTATCATCACGCTACGCAGCTTAATCTCCGAATGCTTTGCCGAAGAGTGGATTACACTACCCCCTAAATCGGTTATCAGCCTATTTAAGTCCCTGTGTCTACCATCTAAGGCATAGAGGTCAATATCTCCACACTCTCGGTGTAGTGGCTCGGCATAGAATCTACCGAGCGACAAGCCCTTAAATGTCATCACCCTAATGCCAGCCTTATCACAGGCCTTGGAAATAAACTCCATAGCCCGACGCTGGTTGATATTCTTCTTCTCTATAGAGTCTACGACAGACAACCACCTCATCTTTAGCGAGCGCGGCATCCCCAGAGAGTTATCGCCTAACGCCTCCATCACCCTCTTCACACCATCAAAGACAATAGCCAGCACACCCTGCGCCTTTGCAGTGTCATAGAGCTGCTGCCAATCTAATTGCTCTAACTGAACAGGTGGCACGCTATCCCCTTGGACCCCAAAAAGCCCAACTCTCAGAAAATAGAACAGCGTATCGGTTACATTGTCTCTCATCGCGCTACAATCTCCCAAAAGGTCATAAAAATAAGTTTGATATCGTTCACAAAACAGTGGTTGTCAACATACTCCAGATTAATGCGTAGTTTATCCTGCATTATCACCTGCTCATAGTAGCTATCTGGATCTTCGGCCTGCTCTAACAACTCATTCTCGTTACGATATCTTATTGACGCCAAATCTGTAATACCCGGACGGACGCTGAGCACTCGCAGCTGCTCTGCAGTGTACATATCTACATACTTTCTCACCTCTGGTCTTGGGCCGACTAAACTCATATCGCCAACAAAGACATTAATAAGCTGCGGGAACTCATCTAACTTATATTTACGGATAAAGTAGCCTGAGCGAGTAATGCGAGGATCGCGCCCTCCGACAGTAATAAGTCCCTGCTTATCTGCACCCACCCTCATAGAGCGAAACTTATAGAGTCTAAAATCACGATTGCCTCTACCTACACGAACTTGTCTATAGAAGACAGGGCCCTTTGAATCCAATTTTATCCAGATAGCAAGTACAATAAATAGCGGCGAGAGGACAATCAATCCGCAACCACTTGCTACAATATCAAACAACCTCTTTAGCATCTACTGCGAAATGATATCTACAAAGTTAGTAATTATATACTCCACATCCTCATCAGTCAGGCGAGTATGAAGTGGAAGAGTTATCTCATTTGCATACTGATTATAGGCATTCGGATAGTTAGCAATATCAAAACCTAACGCCTTGTATGCCGTCATCATTGGCAGTGGCTTATAGTGTACATTGCAAGCTATACCTCGCTCAGCCATCTGCTCTATAACCCAATTTCTATACTCTACACCCTTACCCAATAGGCGGACTAAATATAGATGGCCACTTGAGCTATTAGTGTCACTATAGTGCTCTAAGAGCTGAACATTACACCCCTCTAGGGCCTTATTATAGCGCTCAATAATCTCCTTGCGACGAGAGAGCATAGCTCCATAACGCTTAAACTGCGCCAGACCAATAGCCGCCATAATATCTGTCATATTGCACTTAAAGTTCGGAGCAATTATGTCATACTCCCACGCACCGAGCTTTGTCTTTGCCAGCGCATCCTTATTCTGACCGTGCAGTGAGAGTAGCTGGAATTGCTTGTATATCCACTCGTCATCTACACCTGGTATAGCACGCCAAGTCAGTGCACCACCCTCAGCCGTTGTTAGATTCTTTACTGCGTGGAACGAGAAGGATGTAAAATCTGCAATCTCGCCACACATCTTTCCACTACGCTGAGCGCCAAAGGCGTGCGCAGCATCGGCAAGCACTACCACACGACCAAAGGCCGCCTGAATCTCATTTGCAGGCTTAAAGAGATGCCTCTTGCTCTCTACTGCAGCATATATCTTCTCATAGTCACACACAATACCAGCTAAGTCAACTGGCATAATAACCTTTGTGCGCTCCGTAATCGCGTCTGCAAGCCGACTGTAGTCCATCTCAAAAGAGTCTGGCGCAGTATCAACCATTACTACCGTCGCGCCACAGTGACAAGTAACGCTTGCTGTAGCTGTATATGTGTAGGCACAAGTTATAACCTCATCCCCAGGACCAACACCTAAAACTCTAAGTATAAGCTCCATACAAGCTGTTGCCGAATTAAGACACACAGCCCTATCGGTATGACAGTACTCTGCAATAACCCTCTCAAACTCCTTTGTTCGTGGGCCCGTTGTAATCCAACCCGAACGCAGCGCCTCTGCAACCTCTGCAACCTCCGCCTCACTAATATCCGGCGGCGAAAATGGAATATTTCGTAGTTTCAAATTCATATCTATTATCTATTTGTTTCTACACTGAAAGATTTATTAAATAAGATTTTGTAAAGGCCAACTATGTAACCTATTCCATAACCACAATGGATTACAAAAAACGAGTATGGCATAAACAAAATTAGACCGACTCTCTTGTGTTTGATTGCCATCTTTATGCCTATCAGCACACCCACAAACACATATAGCAACAAGGTGATTATATAGGCAAAAAAGAGAGTTGTTGAAAAACTTGAAAACAACAAGCCAAAAACCAATCCAAGAACAAAAAATGGAGGAACAAGCTGTCTTATAGTTGCCGGTTTGCCAATTTTTCTGTTAACCAACGGCTTATACAGACCATACTGGTAGTACATTTTGAACAGTTTACTAAATGTATCTCTTGCGTAGTATTTAACTGTCATATTAGCCAGAATCATTATCTTACCTCCGTGGGATAGTAGTCTGGCATTGAGTTCATCATCTTGATTTCTTGTTAAATCAAGATCGTACAAACCAATTTTATCAAATGTACTTCGTTTATAACACCCAAATGGAACGGTATCTACCTCCATATCACGAGTCACACCTATGCGAAACATTGAGTTGCCAACGCCAAATGGAGAGCTTAATGTCTCAGCTATTGCAATAGCTGTTGTTGAATCGTTTACTGGCAATGTTTCACAACAACAACCTACATTATCTGCATCGTAATATTTGAGTTTGTTAATAAGTTCTGAGAAGTAATTTTCTGGATAAATAACGTGTGCATCAAGTCTTATGATTATATCCCCCTGCGAGTTATTTATACCTATGTTCATAGCATATGGTACAACCTTATGTGGATTATCAAGCAACTTGATAAAATTGTACTTTTTACTATATTCGTTTACAATATTTCGGGTATTATCAGTGCTTAATCCATCTACAAACAGCAGCTCCATATCACTCTTTGGAAAATCCTGTTGCAAAATAGACTCTATGCACTGAGCAATATATTTTTCCTCATTATATATGGGACATATAACAGACAACTGCATAACCTACTAATTATAATCTACCATCAATTAATTCTCTGTTTAGCACACCCTTTACATCGTACACAACGCCGGTGATTCTATCAGCTAAAAGTTCTCTAACATCTTTACCCTCAAACTCATTATGAGCTACACAGAGAATAACCGCATCATATCTACCCTTAAGAGAGTCATAGGTACCGTCGTAAGTAGTTATAGCATATTCCTTTTTCACTTGCGATGCATCTGCCCACGGATCGTATACTGTAATATTATTTGTATACTCTTTCAAGGTGTTATAGATATCAACAATTTTAGTATTGCGAATGTCTGGACAATTCTCCTTGAATGTTATACCCAACAGAAGTATATTTGCATCTTTAACCATCACACCCTTTTTGTTCATTAGCTTGATAGTCTGATTGGCCACATAATCCCCCATACCATCATTGAGGCGACGGGCAGCAAACATTATACGAGGCAGTACGCCGTAAACCTGAGCCTTTTGAATTAAGTAGTATGGATCAACACTAATACAATGTCCACCCACAAGACCTGGTTTAAGCTTGATAAAGTTCCACTTGCTTGCAGCTGCCTCAATAACATCATTAGTATCAATACCCATAGCGTTAAAGATCTTTGCCAATTCATTCATAAAAGCGATATTGACATCTCGCTGTGAGTTCTCAATAATCTTTGAGGCCTCGGCCACCTTAATAGAAGGAGCTTTATGCGTACCATTTACAAGAACAGAATTGTATAGTTCATCCACAATGTCTGCTATCTCTGGAGTTGAGCCAGAAGTAACTTTCGTAATCTTCTCAACCGTGTGAAGCTTATCGCCAGGATTAATACGCTCTGGCGAGTATCCTGCAAAGAAATCTACATTATAGACCATCCCAGAGACTTTTTCAACTATAGGCAAACACTCCTCTTCTGTTACGCCTGGATATACAGTTGACTCATAAATCACTATGTCACCCTTTGAGATAACTCTACCAACCGTCTCACTTGCACCCAACAAAGGTCTCAGATCAGGTCTGTTATTATCATCCACAGGAGTAGGAACAGCTACGATATAAATATTGCACTCTCTAATATCATCTAAGTTTGTGGTACACTTAAACCCATTTTCAATTGCCTCTTGCAGAAGCGCATCTTCAACCTCCAATGTTGCATCGTGTCCAGAATTTAATGCATCTACTCGCAACTGATTCAAATCAAATCCAACAGTTTGATATTTTGTTGAGAACAGACGAGCTAAAGGCAGACCAACATAGCCTAAACCAATAACGCAAATTTTGTGTTGACTATTCATCGTATGTTATTTTTAATTATAGGGGTAATTATCGAAACTTTGTAGCATA
>JAFOYS010000052.1 GCA_017391435.1 Alistipes sp.
AAATATAGTTACGCAGGTAGTTTATCACTGCAATAATGGCAAGCAAAAACGAGAGGAGAATCATCACAATAAGACCGAAGATAAGCGAGAACCAGGTCTGAGAGTTGTCTGTCTCGGTCTTTGTGCTTCCGTCGCTATATGTTGTGACTGTTTTGTATGTCTTAGCTGTAGCTACACCCATAAATAGGCTGCCGATAAGCATTGTAAGAAAACTGTTGCTATTACCACCCTTAACCTGCTTTGCTGCGATAAGGAATGTTGCCGAGCGGCTGGCAAGCAGGTAGAGGATAATTCCCACGCCGACAGATATTGCCGCCTCAACAGTGCCTGAGATTGCTGTAAAGACAATGCCGACAATTACGGCTGTAATAACCATAGCCTTTGAGCCGTTAAACTGACGCTTCAGTGCGTGGTTGAGAATCTCATTTGCATCGTTTATGCGCTCTACAATGCGACTATTTGTAGGCATTGCGGCAACAGCGGCCTCAAGTGTTGCAAGTGACTTTTTAACAACCGAGTGCTTGAGTGGATATGGTACCATATCGCCATCCTCGTTAGCAAGCTCGCCCCACATATCAACCATCTTGTCAAGCTCGCTATCTAACGCCATAGCCTCCTGCGCGCTCATATCGCCGAGATTCTGAGCCTTGCGAGCGTCGCGAAAGGCTGCGGCAGTGTAGTCTGTATTTAGATCCTTGCGGAAGAAGTTCTCGTAAATCATATGCGCCATAATCGCAACAACAATAATCAGTATAACTACAGCTATTAGCCCATTTTGGGTATTAGCATCCGTAGTAACAACATCCTGTGCAAATGCGCTAAATGAGGCAAGAAGCAATAGTGCTGTGCAAAAAGTTTTTCTCATCTCTCAATCTTTTAACTAATTAGTAACCAAAGATAGTCAACTTTTTTGAAAAATAGATACAAAATTCCTAACTTTATGCTGAAAAACAGTGCCGTAACAATATTTTGGCAGTTGTGGCCGTGTCCACCATTGTCTAAATGAAAGTCGGAATTATATACAGAAAGAGTAATGAAAACTATTCGCACATTGATTTTCGTGGTATTGGCTATGGTGGCCAATACCGCTTTTGGGCAGGATTTTGTAGGCAAGATGCCTACTCAGGAGCGTAAGATTAAGCTTCGTCAGATGGAGGAGCGAAGCGGTAGGGTGCCACAGACAGCAGCTGTATGGCAACAGTATGCAAAGGCGAATAGCAAAGCCGAGCAGAGAGCTGCTGCGGATAAGGCGCTGACGATGCTCTATGGCGATGCAGCCTTCTACAGCTATATCAATAATGAGGGCAATGAAGTTGCAACGGCGCGATTGGTGGGCTACATAGCCGAGGTGTTAGGCACAACAACGGCAGAGCTCAAAGAGTTGCAGAGCAAACTGCTGGCGCATATAGAGAGTACTCCTGCTTCGCAAGATGCTGATGCTCAGGTGGGTAACATCCTATACAATAAGCGAGTACTCTTGGAGAGGGACAATATACCACTGCTGCTGAAGGGTCGCAATGTTGAGCAGCTTCTGCAACAGAGTCTGACAGAGAATCAGTGGCGAAAGTTCAACAGCATCAATAGGCTAAACTTCCACAATATGACCTCGGCGCTCTTGGTTTTGGAGAGTTACTACGGCAGCATACATAGCAAAGAGGGAGAGCTTGTTCAGGCCTTCGGTCAGAGCAAAGTGATGAGCTCAATCAAGCAGATGATTGCTGCTGGCGAACTCACTCTGCCTTAAAGAGTAACTAAATTTCTGGTTTTTATATTTTGTATCCAAATTTGTTGTATCTTTGCAAGTTGGAAACTAAAACAAACAAAATATATGGCAGTAGAATTAAAGGATTTGACCAAGTCTGAGGAGAACTACTCGCAGTGGTATAACGATTTGGTTGTCAAGGCTGGACTGGCTGAGAACTCGGCTGTTCGCGGTTGTATGGTTATCAAGCCATACGGTTATGCAATTTGGGAGCGTATGCAGCGCGTGTTGGACGATATGTTCAAGCAGACAGGTGTGCAGAATGCATACTTCCCACTCTTTATCCCTAAGTCATTCTTCTCTAAGGAGGCAAGCCACGTTGAGGGCTTTGCTAAGGAGTGTGCAGTAGTGACACACTACCGTCTGAAGAACGATCCAGAGGGCAAGGGTGTTGTAGTTGACCCAGAGGCTCGTCTTGAGGAGGAGCTTATTGTGCGTCCTACATCTGAGACTATTATCTGGAACACATACAAGAACTGGATTACATCTTACCGCGACCTTCCAATTCTTTGTAACCAGTGGGCAAATGTTGTTCGTTGGGAGATGCGTACCCGTCTTTTCCTTCGTACTGCAGAGTTTCTCTGGCAGGAGGGCCACACTGCTCACGAGACTCGTGAGGAGGCTATTGAGGAGGCTACAAAGATGATATATGTATACCAGAAGTTTGCTCAGGAGTGGATGTGTCTGCCGGTTGTTGTAGGTCACAAGTCTCCAAACGAGCGTTTTGCTGGTGCTGAGGATACTCTTACAATCGAGGCACTTATGCAGGACGGTAAGGCGCTTCAGAGCGGTACTTCACACTTCCTCGGTCAGAACTTTGCAAAGGCATTCGATGTAAAGTATGCAAACCGCGAGGGTAAGCTTGAGTATGTATGGGCTACATCTTGGGGTGTATCTACACGCCTTATGGGTGCGTTGATTATGGCTCACTCTGATAATAACGGTCTTGTTCTTCCTCCAAAGCTCGCACCAATTCAGGTTGTTATTGTGCCTATCTACAAGGGTGAGGAGCAGCTTGCTGCGGCTCGTGCAAAGATGAACGAGATTGCTGACGGTCTTACTGCTCTTGGTATTCGCGTAAAGGTTGACGATCGTGACAACCTCCGCCCAGGCTTTAAGTTTGCTGAGTATGAGCTCAAGGGTGTACCTGTACGCCTTGCACTCGGTCAGCGCGACCTTCAGAATGGTACTATTGAGCTTGCTCGTCGTGATACACTTACAAAGGAGACTGTATCTCAGGAGGGTATCGTAGAGCGTATTGCTACTCTGCTTGATGAGATTCAGACAAACATCTACACTAAGGCCCTTAACTACCGTGACTCTATGATTACTAAGGTTGATACTTGGGATGAGTTTGTTGAGGTGCTTAACAACAAGGGTGGCTTTATCTCTGCACACTGGGATGGTACTCCAGAGACCGAGCAGGCAATCAAGGATGCGACAAAGGCGACTATCCGTTGTATTCCTATTGACGCTGAGGCTGAGGAGGGCAAGTGTATCTTTACAGGCAAGCCTTCACACTGCCGCGTACTGTTTGCAAAGAGCTATTAATATAATATAGGTATAGCAAAAAGTAAAGCACTGAAATGGGGGCATCTTCCAGAGGTGCATTGTGAATAAACTAAGGTGGCGTATGAGCGAACTACAAAGTTCACTACATACGCCACTCAATTTATGCCTCAATAGGAATCTGAATTATCGACAACCATTGTTCTGGGTCTTCCTGATTCCATACTCCGTCAATGTAGGAGGTACGAAGAGGCCCAGC
>JAFOYS010000053.1 GCA_017391435.1 Alistipes sp.
CTAGCAAGCATTATTACTGGTGACAAAAACATCAAGCCAAATAAGGGTGCTCACAACCTTGTAATTGATGGTTGTACATTCTCTGGTACTTATGCAGACGGTGGTGTATCAATTGCATTTACTGACCAGAAGCGTGGAGGAGGTTTCTCTGGCAACATCACTATCAAGAACTGTACATTTGAAACAGTAGGTGCTTATTACCACATCTATGGTCACTACACTGGCGATAGCCTTAATGGTCACGGAGACTTTGTTATTGAGAACAATACATTTAAGTCAGATGTTGCTAATCCTATCTATCTCGGTCGTTATGCTTCAAGCACTCCTGTTATTCTGAAGGATAACGCATTTAAGACTAAAAGTTCTTTGAATGAAGCATTTGCTCTTCAGGATCACAGTTCCTACGGTGTTTCTGTAAATGCAAGTGGTAACACATTCGCAGAGTAAAACAAGACCTTTGCTGAGTCTAATTCACACAGCAAGGTAATAAAAAGAGGTCGCTTGTTACAAGCGACCTCTTGATTTATATAGTGGTGTTTAGCGGCGGAAGCGGTAGTAGGTGCCGAGAGGCAGCTCTTTGCCGGCGTTATCCTCAAAGTACAACTCTCCGCACTGCTCGAACTTTGGAGTGCCGAAGCACTGCCTAACGGCCGTACGGGCAAGGGTTGACGAGAGGCCCATAGAGTAGAGGTTGAGCACAAGAAAGGCGTTACTGCCCTCAAGAAGCTCGGCGCAGCACTCAAGCATCTGGGTGATATTCTGCTCAAGCACCCACTTCTCACCATTAGCACCACGGCCATAAGCCGGAGGGTCAAGGATAATTCCGTTATACTTATTTCCTCTACGCACCTCGCGCTGCACAAACTTCAGTGCGTCCTCGACAATCCATCTAATGCCATTAAGACCACTTGCCTCCATATTCTCACGCGACCAAGTGACAACTTGCTTTACGGAGTCCACGTGTGTAACATCCGCACCCGCAGCACGAGCCGCGAGGGTCGCTCCGCCAGTATAGGCAAAGAGGTTTAGCACCTTTGCTCCCTTAATCTCTGTGCAGCAATCGTAGATAAAGTTCCAGTTTGCCGCCTGCTCGGGGAATATTCCCACGTGCTTGAAGGATGTAAGGCCAAGGCGCATACTTAGGTGCATATCTTTATAGTCATACCTTACGCTCCAGCGCGAAGGCATCTTTGGTTTTAGTTTCCACTCACCGCGCTCCTCGCTCTTTGCATCGCGCAGAAAAGAGGCATCAGCAGCGGCGGCCCACTGTTGCTCAGTAAGGCTCTTGCGCCAGATAGCCTGCGGCTCTGGTCGGCGAAGGGTGTAGCTTCCAAAGCGCTCGAGTTTCTCGCCCTCGCCAGTATCTATAAGGCAGTAGTCGGTAAAAACGGTCTTTATATTCATAGTGTATCTATAAGTGACATCTGACACTTTTTGCAGTCAAATGCAAGTTTATATCTCTTTCGTCCGCGCTCAAGGAACAGCTCGCCACGAAGGGTCGGGCTCTTAAGTAGGCACTGCCCTATCTCGCGGCGGATGCAGTAGTCGGTAACCATAACCCTGCGTCCTGCAGTTGACGGCTCTATATCCAATCCGTCGGCAATGCTCTCTACGCCGTGGTCAGAGTAGAACTGACGCGCAAGGGCATTTGTGACATTATCTTGCTCGGTAAGGCACTTCTGTGGATAGAGAGCAGAGAGATTCTCCGTAAAGGCACGGCCACGATTATGTGCAGAGAGTCTGCAACTCTCCAAGGCAGCAAGAAGGTCTCGGCGCAACGATGAGAGGAGAGAGGCCGGCACAAATCTGACATTAGATATATCTACCCTTGTAACGCTGAAGATTGTCTGACCGCTCTTTGACATCTGCTCACGGACAAGGTTCTCCATCTTTGCGGTATTTTTTGCCTCGTCGCTCTGGTACTCTACAGTAGCGCTTGCACTAAGGCCTGTGCAGTCGGTAGCCGTAGCGGTAATAGTATTCTCCGTAAAGGTCACTGAGACCGTTGTCTCAATAGTTCGACAGATGCGGCTACGCTCAACGGCAGTTGTAAAGAGTTTGTCAAAGTTTCTATAAATCTCTGTACCCACTGCAATGCCATCAATACGATTTGGGGTTATCCACTGACTATCTACAGCATTTACATTAGTGCCCACAGCCTCACCCGAAGCGATAAAGCATATTCCATCACCAGAGGTCATCTGCAGAGAAGTATCAACCATAAAGCGGCCCTTAGCGACCTTTGTCACGCGGCCTATGCGCTCACCAAGAGCCTTTGGGGTATCAAAAGATGCTACGCCCGCGCGCTTGCCATCAAAGAGGTAAGTTCCACCACCGCGAGTAAAGCTCTTAGCGGTATTTGGCGTAAACTCTATATGCGAATTGCCGACAGAGGCTCGTCTGCACTCTGGGTGTTGGGCAATATGGTAGTCCAAAAGACGGCGATAGTGGCTCACGACATTGCGGAGGTATACCCTATCCTTCAGTCGTCCCTCAATCTTAAACGAGTTTACGCCCGCATCAAGCATCTGCCCTATACGCTGCGAAAGGTCAAGGTCGGTAACCGATAGCAGGTGTTTACCCTTTATATATATCGTTTCCTTTCCGTCTGTAAGGTCATAAGGGAGTCGGCACGGCTGGCTACACTGACCTCGGTTACCACTTCGCTCGCTCATTGAGCGCGACAAGAAGCATCTACCGCTATGGCAGACGCATATTGCCCCGTGAACAAATGCCTCAATCTCTATATTAGTCTGACTGCAAATCTTCTCAACATCCTCCCCCGAGAGGTTACGCTCCAGAATTGCGCGTTCAAAGCCCACATCCTCAAAAAAGCGCACCTGCTCCACCGTAGAGCAAGCGGTCTGTGTAGAGGCGTGCAGGGGAACATCAAGCCCCATACGGCAGTATGCCATATCCTGCACAATAAGCGCATCCACGCCCGCAGCAACAAGAGCCTCGGCTTGTGCCTTGGCAGCCTGCAGCTCATCGTCAAAAATCAGGGTGTTGAGCGTAGCGTAGACCTTTACCCCAAAGCGGTGCGCATACTCTACAGCTTTAGCTATATCCTCAACAGAGTTTGTAGCGGCGTGGCGAGCGCCAAACTGCGCCGCACCGATATACACAGCATCCGCTCCACAATCAACAGCATCAACGGCCGACTGCAGCTCTTTTGCCGGAGCAAGCAACTCAATATTTCGTACTCTACAGCTCATTTGCCACAAAGTTACTAATTTATTGGTACGATTTGGCACAATAACACAAATTTTTGTTAATTTTGCAGAATATTACGAGAATTTCAAAA
>JAFOYS010000054.1 GCA_017391435.1 Alistipes sp.
ACTCCTACATCTTACCTAAACGAGGTGGTGCAGAACGGCAATGCCTTCTCTCAGGCTATGACCAGAGAAGGGTATATCCGTGTTGAGGCTACAGGTATAGATGCTCAGGGCAAAACTGAAGATACGCTGACTATGCTTCTCTATGACGGTCGCACATTTGCTGGATGGCGCAAGTGGGATCTCTCTGCTCTTGGCGTTGTTAAGCGCATTGAGTTCCGTATGTACGAGGGAGAGGTTAAGGGTGGACTTAGAGTTGACTCTACAGCCGAGTATCCTAACTTCCCATTCTATTTTGCGGTGGATAATATCAGTGTCTTGTTATAGGGCTTATTTGTGCGGTATTGCTGCATTAAATAACACTAACCGAGCTCTCACATACGCTGCGAGCTCGGTTTTTTTGCGCATTGTCTTTTAAAAAATATCAGCGGAGAATACTCTCCGCTGACGACACACACATTATGATTACCTTTTAAGAACTTCTTAAAAGTGGAAATCCACACCAAGACCCCAAGCCCAGCGCTTGTACTTGTAGGTATCTGAACCACCAAGACCGAGGGCGTTGTTGTTATAGCCAGTCTCTACAGTGTTTGTAACATCCTTGTAGATAGGCTTTATTACGCCTGCATTGAGGCGAATATGCTCGTTGAAGTTATAAGCAAAACCAAAACCGATAGAGTGAGCCTCGCATACAAAGTCAAGATCAGAGTACTTTGCAGTGTCAAGGTTGAAGTCTGTAAACTGATAACCTGCGCTTACGAGCCACTTGTTGTTAATTGCGTACTCAACACCAGCCAGATACTCGTTAGTATTGCCAAGTACAGCCCCAGCGCTTGTAAAGCCATTCTGAGCGCTCTTCTCAAAGAAGTGGTGCCACTCAACAGTCACTGTTACCTTGTCGGCAATTGTGCGGCTTGCAGCTATAGCGAGCTGTGCTGGCATATCTGCAGCAGTTACTGCACCATCTGGGAAGATGCCACTGATTACTGGGTCCTTTGCAGAGGCCTCAGATGCCTTTGTTGTAAGGTCAAGGTTAGAGCGGAACTCATACTTAACGCTTGCAGCCCAGCCCTTGTGGTTGAACATCAGGGCAACAACAGGCGAAATTGACCAGCCATTCTGCTTGATACCAATCTCGTGGTCAGAGGTCATTGCTGCGTAAGTCATATACTGAGTATAAGCGGCGATAGCCTCGGCGTTACCTGCCTGAGCGCCTGCGGCGTACTGATTAGCCATTGCATTGAAGAACTCTGGAGCAGGACCCATAGCCTGTGTAAGAGGGTTGAACATCTGGATGTTCTTCAAGTAGCCATTGTAGCTCTTTGTAGCGTAGTGAAGGCGAGCCTGAGCAGCAACAGCCAAATAGTCAGTAATGCGGATAGAGAGACCAACCTGACCCTGGAAGGTCATAGAGCTACCCTTGAGGCTCATATCCATAGAGTAAGGGAAGCCCTGCTTGCCCTGTGTAGCCTGCATACCAACGCCAAATGGAATCTGAGCGAGCATACTCTCAAAAGATGC
>JAFOYS010000055.1 GCA_017391435.1 Alistipes sp.
ATCAATAGAAATCTCTAACTTCTCCTGATCTGGCGAGGTGTTGAGTGTTATGGTTATTGTGTGCTGCTTACCTGGACGGAATGACATACTTGTCTCAAGCAGGTATGCAATACCTCCCATAGTAATCTCTACAAGCGGAGTTCTTCGCTCGATAAACTGAGGCACTACAATTGCGTCAAAGGTGTCAGTGTCTGTCTGGCGCATAGTGATAGTCTTGCGACCACCCTGCGGATAGGCTTTGAGCGAGCCGATAGTCCAGTCTACAATGGCTGTTGTTGCAGTGTTGTAGATGTGGACTGTAATATCATTTGGTAGTTCGCCCTCGTACTTTGCTCCGCGCACAATGTTGACAACTACGCGGGTCATCATATGTTTGAATTGTAGATTTACAGCACCATCAGCTGCAGATACCTTCTCGGCCTTTGCCCACATAATATCTGACGCCTCATATCCATCAAGCACACCCTCTGCAGATGGCTGAGACTGGTCTGTTGCCACCTCAAAATAGAGATCTTTCATCGGGCCTGAATGCTGATATGGATAGAAACCGTAAAAGTCACAAGGCTTTGCGCTCCAATAGAGCTTTCTATTGCTCTTCCACTCTGTGCCGTTGTAGCTCATCTGCTCGTTGTTGATGTAGTTGCCTACGGTTTGCACCTCAGCAGCACTTTGGTCGTTGTACTCTACGGCATAGAGGCTCATCTTGTCGCCAACCTCAAAGTTGGTGAGCGTTGCACGAGAAGCGCCAAGTGAAGCATTTATGCGAATCTCATTTGGATTCTGAATCTCAACCTCGCTGTTGCAACCTGCCATCAAAAGAGTTGCAACTGATAAAATAAATATACTCTTTTTCATAGTTTTTCCTCCTTTGACTATCTGTTAGACTTCTTGAGCTGCGGCTTGTCGCCCATAAACTTTGGTGGCATCTGCTTTGCTGCGCTTGCCATTGACTGAAGCGTAGGCTCTGCTGCTGAGAGTACGGCCGAAGTCACAAAGTCGTTGTTAGACGCATCGCGCACATCGCGGGCGTAGAACTCCTCAAGCGAGAACTCCAAGCCAGCGTACAGCATTATACGCTCAACCATCTCCTGACGGGATATTGCACTGTAGTATGGGATGTTGTTGTTCATACAGCTGTTTGCCTCACTGCGATATATTCCGCGAGTGTGCATATAACCTCCCTCATACATATCAACCTTATCCATATAGTCGGGATGTACGAAGAGGTGCGCCCACGCTACGGTCTTGTGGTCGTTGTTTACTGTCAAGTTACGGAACCAACCTATGCTATTAGCATTAATCACAGTTTGTTCTGGTTCATTACCACACTCAGGACAGGCTGATGCAAAGGCGTTGTGGTAGATATACTCATCTCCGAGCTTCGCAAAGCCGTGACCACCAGCCTCGTGCTGCACAATACCGCGGAAGTCGAAAGGATAGGCGTCGCGACTCATAGGACAAACAGCGATTGCCGAGCCATCGTTCCACATAAATGTTATACCACCATAATCTGTGCTATTCTCAATAAGCACAACAAGTGTCTGGTTTAAATTCCCCTCGTTTACTGTCTCTGTCTTCATTGCATATTCATAGCAAATCTGTTCGTTAGGAGTTAAACCAACACTTAGGCTATACTGCGAGCCAAACTTGGCATCCTTAATGGTGTTTACGGTTCCTACTCCAGAGTCATTTGACATACCGAGAACGGTGTAGACATTGAAGTAGTCACGATAGCTCTTGTATGGCTCAATTGCAAAGTAGTAGCCGATAGCCTCATTAATGCCGTCAAGGTAGCTACCCATAGCGATATCTCTCGCATCAAAGCAGTCGCCCATAAAGACTATATTTACACCGCCACCCTTTGTTGCGCTTTGGTTGGTAATAACCTCTCCGTCATAGCGGTCGCAGTCGTACTGTTGTACATCCATCTTTACTCGGCGGTCTTTGTTCTCAAGCAAGAAGATAATCTCGCCACTGCGACCCTTGTGAGTTTCGCTTTCCCAGTTACCCCAGGTATCCATCTGCTCAAAGGTAAAGGTCTGGCTTGTGCGTTCCATTTTGCTTACGGTCACAGTTACCTCAGTGCGACCTATGCCCGACGATGGGGTTACAGTTACCCACTCTGGGCAGCTCTCCACCTTCCACGCCTCGCCACTCGGCACGCGGAGCATATACTCCTTTGAGTACTCAGCATTGAGAGTACGGATATGCTTGCGCGAGATACTAAAGTCGTAGTATGCGCTAATACGCTTAAAGTCTGCCCAACCGTTGGCAGTCTGATAAAGAGGCACCGACTGCTCAGGTACCTCAAGTGTAAAGTTATCCTTTGGAACACCATTAAATGCGCCACTACCCACTACTGGCGGAATCAATGCGTTACACTGTAACTTTGTCATACAGAAACCATTGTCAAATGCTAGTTGGCCGATGGTTGTTACTGTAGACGGTATTACTACTGAAGGCAAGGTAAAACTTGACCTAAATGCACCATTTCCAATGGTTATAAGACCCTCTGGAAGAATCAGAGGTTCACTTACGCGAGGGCTAATAAAAAAGGCTTCATTACCAATCTTTACTATCTCACTTCCCTGTTCAAATATGATACTAGAGAAGGTGTTCTCTTTAAAAGCACCATCACCTATATTTTGTACAGCTTTTGGTATAAATAGCTCACCTTGGAATTTACATCGGTCAAATGCACCACCTTCAATCTTGGTTGTCTGGGAACTAAGTGTAAGTTGACCATCGAAACCGCAATAAGCAAATGCACCATAGCCAATATTTTTAACACCTTCCGGAATAACCAAATCACCGGTAAACAAGCAACTATTAAAACAATTAGGACTAATCTCTGTTAATTTAGACGGAAGAGTTAGCGTGCCGCTAAGCATAGAGCAATAGCTGAATGCGCCCTCACCTATTGACTCAAGACTCTCAGGGAGGGTAATGGAGCCTGCAAGTGAAGAGCAACCACCAAAGGCAAAACTTCCTAAGCTCTTAAGATTTACAGAAAGCTGCAGAGAGGAGATATTTGTGCTATAAAAAGCATTATATCCAATCTCAACAACATCATCGGGGATAATAAGAGCTCCTGAAAGAGTTGTGCCATTAAAAGCATAGTCACCAATCCTTGTAACCTTCTCTGGGAAGACAAAGTTTACCAAAGTGAATTTGTCGGAGAAAGCACTATAGGGAATCTCGGCATCACCTTTTCCATAGCTCTCATTTCTTTCGTAAGAAAAGGTTTCTATATTAGAGTTAGGATATTTAGCCTTAACTTGTGCGGTAGCCTCATCCCAAGAGTTTGGAGACTCTGTAGTAAAATAGACGTCTTTCCACTCTCCGTCTATATTTCCGCCCCAACGCCATAACCAATCAGCAATCTGCGCCTCCTTAAGGTTGATACTCTGCAGAATATCCATCTTGTCGCGCATAAAGTAAAAGTCGGGAGCACAGATTTTACCGCTAACCTTGAGGTTTTTGATCTTGGCAGGGTTCTTCTTGTCGGCAGCAATCTTCTCCTCAAGAGTACCTGGCTCCTCGCAGTGAACAACATAGTACTGGCGAGCCTCGCCTCCGTGGGTGTCAAGGTCGGCAACCCAGTCTACAATCTCGGTATTGGTAAGGACAAACTCATACTCGCCAGAGTACTCCTTCTTGTTAATCCTGATAGCAAACTTGCTCTGCTTGCCCGCCTCGTAGGTAAAACCTGACTCCTTCTTAAAGCGGTAAGAGATGCCATTAACAGTAATAGCAAAGAGTGCCTTGCCCGCATCAACGCTCTGTGGAACGACAATAGCGCGGAAGCCCTCAGCGTTACTCTTCATAACAATACCCTCGCTTGTTGCCTCGCCCGTAGCAGAGACAACGCCAGTACTGAGGTCTATAGTAGATGTGCGGGTAGTGTTGATAACAAGCACGCCCTTCTCTAAAGTAGCAAACTCGCCCGGAGCAAAGTTTTGACCCTCCTCCAGTACAACATTGACGCAAGACATCTTATGGTTAAAATGCAGCTTTACCTTCTCCTCGCTCGGAACAACATTCTCTGTTTTTGCCCAGAGGAAGTCAGAATTGCTATATCCGTCAACAGTGCTCTTTCCAGACTGGTCTTGAGCAACCTCAAACTTAAACTCAGTGACGCTCTCAACATTTGCATATGGGTAGTATGCATAGAGGTCAATGTTGGTTTGAGCATCCTTATAGTAGATGCTACCAGATGAGTTCCAAAGGTGTGACGCCTCGTCATAGGTATAGCGAGCATTGTCTACCTGGTTACCTTCATCAACAAGAGTGCCCGCAACACTATTGCCCTCAGTGTAGTTAACACCGTAGAGACCAATCTGATCACCGCCACAGAAACCTCCATCGTCTACACGAGTAGAGTAGTTCTGGTTGATAGTGCCGCTAATCTGAATCTGCGGCGCGACCTGAGGGTTGAAAATATCAACCTGCTCTGGGTCAGTCGAACAGCCCACAAATAGTGCTGCACAACACAAACTGAAAAGTAGTTTTCTCTTCATAATCTATCATTAATTACTATTGTTATACTATTCTGCTTCGCCCTCTACAGAGCCTCCACTCTCCCACCCTCCGATATTGGTAGAGAGTGAAAATCCAGCTTCGCACTCAAAGGCGTCAATGGTTATATCTGGAGTTATATACTCGTGTTTCATAACATTTGATTGTAAATGGGGATAATTTCTACAAAATTATATAAATAGATAGAATAAAACAAAAAAATCCGTTGTAATTGCTACAACGGATTGTTTTTAAACACTCAACCTCTACTCGCCAAGGCGGAACTTTGCAGTTACAGAGTAGTTTAGCGTAATCTTCTTAAACTCTACAGGTGTCTGCTCTGCTTGTGCCCCATTTGCGAGCTTTGCTACAGAACGCATAAGCATAACTCCATCGTTATAGTATGACGGCGTAATACCGCGATTGCTATCGTAGATATAGAAGCAACTACCAACGCTCTGCCCAACCGCAGTGGCAAGTTCTGTAGCTACGGCCTTGGCGTTTTTCATTGCCTCCTGTCGGCAGCGGCTCTTGTACTGCTCAATATCGGTGTGCGATACGCGAGAGATTGTTATATCTGAAATACCTATCTCAGAGAGTTTGTCGTAGACTGCTACAACCTGCTCGGAGGTTGAGAGTTCAAGCTGATATTTAGCCGCTGAGAGCGAGGTGCCACGCTTAAAGTAGCTGCTTGACATATCTGCCATAGTGAGCCTCTTCTCGGTATCAATGCCCAGCGCTTTAAGGGTTGATATCATCAGCTTTCGCTGCTGCTCAATAGCTTGTCGCCCCTTTGAGTCGCTCTCGTCAAGGGTTATAGAGAGAAAAATCTGATTTGGAACAATCTCAATCTCGGATGTGCCATTGACCTGAATATAATTCTCCTCTGTCTGTGCAAAAGCAGGCAAAGTGAGGCAGAGTGCCACAACTGCAAGAAATAACTTTTTCATAGGATTTATTGTTTGTTGTATATATAACGACAAAAGTCTCTGTTTTAGTATACAAAACCCCTACGGCAATGTGTCGTAGGGGTAGCTTTAGTTCTATGGTTGACTATCTATAACGCTGAATAGTGCTATACATAAGTTCCTTATCCTCCGCACTCATTGGGCTCTCGCGGTAGAAGACCAAATTACCATCTTTGTCGATGAACATAAGCACAAACTTGTTGTTTACATCTGGTAGCTTCCACGCATTACGCAGGCTGTGGTCGTTATCGGCATAGTTTAGTGACGGGATATTCTTGCCCAACACCAACCTTACAATACCGCGAACAAGACCTGAAGGTAGTTTAGTATCAGCGAGGTTTAGAACAGCATAGCCCTGAATTTTAGGACTATAAGTCTTGCCCTCCCAACCCATTGCGCCATC
>JAFOYS010000056.1 GCA_017391435.1 Alistipes sp.
TCAAGCACCTTAAAGAGCATCGGGTCACAGATTATTGCCGCCTTGATAACCTCCGCCATACCGGCACAAAACTCACGACCAGAGAGTGTTGCAAGCAGAGTGACATCAGTTATAACGAACTTAGGCTGAGAGAATGTGCCCACCATATTCTTGAATCCAGCAACATTGACACCATTCTTACCCCCTAACGAGGCATCTACCTGCGCCAGTAGCGTTGTAGGCACAAAGCCGAAATCAACACCGCGCATAAATGTAGCGGCCACAAAGCCCGTAAT
The DNA here is from genome assembly GCA_017391435.1 of Alistipes sp. GTDB lineage: Bacteria > Bacteroidota > Bacteroidia > Bacteroidales > Rikenellaceae > Alistipes. The sequence continues at coordinate 276 of JAFOYS010000056.1, forward strand.
ATCGGTAACAATGCCTCCACCGACTCCCACAAGCATTGTCGTGCGGTCTGCACCCATAGCGATAAGCTCACTGTAGATTGCCTCAACGCTCTGTAGGCTCTTTGCCTGCTCACCACCCTCTACAACAATATGCTCGTAGCGCGAGATAGCCTCACCGTAGTGTGAGTAGAGAGCCTGGTCCGTAATAACAACAACCCTACGACCAGCCGTAAGCTGCAGCAGCTCGCTCCACGCTCTGCCCACATAAAGATAACTATTGTCGATTCTACCCATACTTTGCGCGAATAAAGGTCAAATTGGTAGACAAAAGTAATACATTTTTCAATTAAAATTGCTAACTTTGCGCGTTAAATATACTTTTTTATGCAGAAACTTAGAAATATCGCAATCATCGCCCACGTAGACCACGGAAAGACTACGCTGGTAGACAAGATGATTATGGCGGGCAACCTGCTCCGCGAGGCTTCAAAGACAGGCGAGCTTGTCCTTGACAATAACGACCTTGAGCGTGAACGAGGCATCACTATTCTCTCAAAGAATGTCTCGGTGATATACAAAGATTACAAAATCAATATCATTGACACCCCAGGTCACGCCGACTTTGGTGGTGAGGTAGAGCGCGTGTTGGGTATGTGTGACGGTGTGTTGCTGCTTGTAGATGCCTTTGAGGGCACTATGCCTCAGACCCGCTTTGTGCTTCAGAAGGCCCTTATGCTGGGCAAGAAGCCTATAGTTGTTATCAACAAGGTGGACAAGCCAAACTGTCGCCCAGAGGTTGTAAACGAGCAGGTCTTTGACCTTATGTTTACCCTTGATGCTACCGAGGAGCAGCTCGACTATAAGACCATCTACGGCTCGGCAAAGCAGGGCTGGATGTCTCACAAGTGGAACGAGAAGACCGACTCTATTCAGCCGCTTCTTGATGCTATTCTGGACGAGATTCCAGAGCCTCAGACCGCTGAGGGTACTCCGCAGATGCTCATCACATCGCTTGAGTACTCGTCATATATCGGCCGTATTGCCGTAGGTAAGCTTACGCGCGGTAGCCTCGTTTCGGGTCAGACTGTAACCCTTGCAAAGCGTGACGGAGTGACAAAAGTGAAGACCCGCATTAAGGAGCTGATGGTCTTTGAGGGTCTTGGTAAGAAGAAGGTTGAGAGAGTAGAGTGCGGCGAGATCTGCGCCCTTGTGGGTATTGAGGGCTTTGAGATTGGAGATACTATCTGCGATGCTGAGAACCCAGAGCCACTGCCACCAATCAAGATTGACGAGCCTACAATGTCTATGCTCTTTACTATCAACAACTCCCCATTCTTCGGCAAGGATGGTAAGTATGTCACCTCGCGCCACATCAAGGAGCGCCTTGACCACGAGCTTGAGAAGAACCTCGCTCTGCGTGTAGAGCCAGGACTGAATGCCGACTCGTTTGTAGTCTACGGTCGTGGTGTGCTACACCTCTCGGTACTTATTGAGACTATGCGCCGTGAGGGCTACGAGCTTCAGGTGGGTCAGCCGAAGGTTATTATCAAGGAGATAGATGGAGTAAAGTGCGAGCCTATTGAGGAGATGACTATCGACTGCCCAGATGAGGTTGCGGGAACGGTCATTGAGCTCTCTACACGCCGTAAGGGTACGCTGACAAATATGGAGTCTAACAACGGCCGTACACGCCTTGAGTTTGACATCCCATCGCGAGGCATTATCGGTCTGCGTTCAAATATGCTCACTGCAACGGCTGGCGAGGCCATTATGTCGCACCGCCTGAAGGGCTTTGAGCCTTATGTTGGCGAGATTGAGATGCGTACAAACGGCTCTATAATCGCCTCTGAGACCGGTACGGCCTATGCCTACTCTATAGACAAGCTACAGGACCGTGGTCGCTTCTTTATCTCTCCGATGGAGGAGGTCTATATGGGTCAGGTCATTGGTGAGCACACTCGTGGTAACGACATTACAGTAAATGTTACAAAGTCTAAGCAGCTGACAAATATGCGTGCATCGGGCTCTGACGAGAAGGCCTCTATCGCTCCGCCAAAGGTCTTCAGCCTTGAGGAGGCCCTTGAGTATATCAAGGAGGATGA
>JAFOYS010000057.1 GCA_017391435.1 Alistipes sp.
GCCTTTGCAAGACCTTCGCTACGATAGGTTACAGGCGCAGCCTCACACTTGAGCATTCGCTTCATAGGTAGCCAGTCGCGGAATTTGTAAAGTCCTATCTGGTCATCATATACTGTAAGGCGCTTGTTTGCATAGTTTGCGCGAACAAGCGATGGTTTGTCATAACCCTCAAAGTCAAGCGTCCAACCAGCGTCTTTAAACTCCTGGCCGGTTGCTACACATATCAAACTGTATTGTGTTGGTGTAAATGCTTTCATAAATCGTAGTCTTTGTAACTTACAAAGATATTAATTTATTTGGAATTAAGCAAATTTGACTCTATAAACTCCCCTAACTCAACATACAATCGCTGTACTGGAAGTCCCATAACATTAAAGAAAGAACCTTCTATACTCTCAATTGCAACATAACCTATCCACTCCTGAATACCATAGGCACCCGCCTTGTCAAATGGTCGGTAGTTGTCAATGTAGTACTCTATCTCCTCATTAGTAAGGGCGCGAAATGTAACGCTGCTTTTTACAGAGAAACTGTGAGTGCAGTTTGCGGAGCGGATAGTCACACCCGTAACTACGCTGTGTCTGTTTCCAGAGAGCATCTCAAGCATCTCTACAGCTTGAGCCCTATCTACGGGTTTGCCAAGAATCCTATCTTGGGCAATAACAACTGTATCAGCCGTAAGCAGTATATCCTTTGCATCTAATGCAGTAGGGTAGGCATTGCTCTTGAGTGTAGATATATACTCTGCGACTTGGTCGCAGGCAAGAGTAGATGGAAAAGACTCATCGCACTCAAATTTATCTGCAAGTGTAAAGTTAATACCACAATCTGCAAGCAACTGCCTGCGACGAGGAGAAGCTGATGCAAGAATGAGGTTGTATCCCTCTAATAGTTTGTGTAACAACATATTAAAAACTGTGTATAGCTCTTACGTGGTATGTGTACTGCTTGTAGTTTGCGCTCTGATTATGGCTCTTTGCATCAACAGTGTATACCCACCACTGATCCATCTCTGTAGAGGAGAGATAGTGGTAGTCTTTTGCAAAAGGAGTGGCTTTGTGGTTGTAGATTGCGTGCGCAAAACTATTTCCGCTACCGATAATAAGCAACTCTCGCAACTCGTCAATTGATGGTATATACCAACCACTGCCCAAGCTCTTGCACCATACAAAAGCTGGATATTTACTCTGCCAATCTTGCAAGGTGTAGATTAGTGCGGTGTTCTGCTCTCCGCAGTTACGAACAGTTGCATCTGTGGTGATAAACTCTGTGCTCCACGCCTTCATCTGTTCAGGCTCGGTAAGTGAGACTATAAGACCTGACTCTCCATCTTCATTGACTCTAAATACTAAACCCTTTACACCGTCCTTGTCATACAAATCTCCAATCTGATAACTCTTGGCACTTGGTTCTGGATCTGGAGTCGGCTCTGCGGTAATATCAGAATTTTCCTTATCGCACCCTACAATAAATAGTGTGGCTACAAGTAGCGCAAAATACTTTTTCATTATTTAATCTCAAATTTAAGTAGTTCGTTGTTATTGTGTTCTACAGTGATAGTATCACCAGCCTTCACAGCGATACTATTGCTTGTGGCGATAAATACCAAATCGCCAGTCTTGAGAGTTAATTTGTTAGATGCAGTAGAGACGGCACTATTTATTATTTCAAGCAGATTGTAGTAATAAGCAACAAATTTACTGTCAGAAACTTGTGCTGAAAGGTCTGCTGCACCTGACAGGTCATCTACCGATAGCCACTCGGTGCCAATAGCTGTTGAATGGTCAAAGCAGTAGGCTTCGTCAGTAGGTAGACCGCTCTCTAATGCCTGCAGTAGTGTGTCTCGTGCTATAAAAGTTACGCCAGCGGTTACAGAGTCATAACAGCGAGAGGCAAACTTTGTTGCAATACACTTTGCAAGGCGTGTTATACGAACAACATAGCCATAGTCGCAAACAATATCTTTAGAGAAATTTGGTAGATAAAAGGTGTCGTTATTTCGCAGTACAGCGTTATCTGGACGAATTGAGATTCGTGATGCGGTATCTATTACAACAATCTTCATATAATGCTATCTTTTAAGTGTTTTAACAATCTCTGATGCAAATCTTTGAGAAGCACCACTGCCTCCAATTAGTGTGCTTAGCTCGGCAAAATCTTTAAGCATCTTCTCTCGCTTTGCTCCCCCTTTGAGTATTGAACGAAGTTCTGTGGCGGCGGTGTTAATGTCCAGCTTTGCACAGACCAACTCACGCACAGCTTCACGCTGCAGGTTGATATTTACAAGCGAGATGTATGGAATCTTGAGTACATATGGTCGTAGAATCTCATATAGCTTTGGTACACGATAGACAACCATCTCTGGTATGCCCATAAGTGCTGTTTCGAGCGTGGCGGTGCCAGATGTGACTATAGCCGCCTCTGCGTGAGCGAGGGTCTGTTGAGTTTGGTTGCACAGATATTTTACATAACCTTGCAAGTGTCTCTCATAGACACTCTTGTCTATCCACGGCACTGCGGTAACAATAAACTGATACTCAGGGAAGAGCTTGGCTATATTAACCATATCTGGAAGGTTGGCCTTAATCTCAGAGACGCGACTTCCGGCAAGCAGGGCAACAATAGGGCGGTTGTCAAGAGAGTTTTGTGCAAGAAATTGCTCTCTGCTACTGAACTGTGAGCGCATCTGACAGATGTCATCTACAAGCGGATTGCCACAGAATGTAGTCTCAATGCCTTTGCTTTTAAAGTACTCTGTCTCAAATGGGAATATGGTATAGACCTTGTCTACATACTTGCGAATGCTCTTTACTCGCCACTCCTTCCAAGCCCAAACTTTTGGCGCTATGTAGTAGTATACTTTTATGCCCTTGCTATGTGCCCATTTTGCAATACGCATATTGAAAGATGGGTAGTCAATAAGTATAATAACATCTGGACAGAACTCATCTATAGCCGCTTTACACTCGTCTATCTGCGAGAATATGGTCTTTAGATTGCGTAGAACATTGACAAAACCAAAGAAGGACATCTCCTTATAGTGCTTTACCAGCGAGTCAACTCCTCCAACCTCTGCCATACGATCGCCACCACAAAAGCGAAACTGAGCACTGCTATCCTCACTTACAATGCCCTGCATCAGCTTGCTGCCGTGCAAATCTCCAGACGGCTCTCCTGCTATGATAAAATATTTCATATTGCAAAATTAAAAAAAAAATAGCAGTTTACGAAACTATAGAAAATAATTTATAACTTTGCATAGTAAACAACAAAACCTAAACGCCGTTCAAAACTTTCTGCGGCAGCAAAAAACAAATTTTTATGAAGAAATTTATGCTCTCTTTACTATTGGTGTTTGGCGTTGCAGCTCTTGCAACAGCGCAAATGCAAGATGTCGTCTATTTGAACAATGGCAGCATTATTAAGGGAAAAATCATTGAAAAGACGCCTGCAGGAGCAGTCAAAATTGAGACTATGTGTGGCTCTGTTTTTGCCTACAACAATCAGGAGATACAATCAGTGACAACTGAGAAGATGACCAGCATCTATGGTAAGAAGATTGTCGATTTGCCTAAGCATATATTTGGTATTAGAGGCGGTGCGTTGTTTTCAAAGGTATCTTTGGGAAGCTTTTTGGATGATGCTTCCAAAAAGCACCTCAAAACAGGTTTCCATATTGGTGGAATCTACGAAGTGTCAATGCAGCAGACAAATAGATGGTATTTCCAGACAGGTCTTGATTTCCAATATATCAGAGGAAAGCATACTACTGTTGATGAATTAGGTTTTGATGATTTTTGGGATGATGAACCATCGGATGATAATACTATTCTAACTAATACAAAGGCAATGTATATAGAGATACCTGCTATGTTTACTTGTAAAGTTGAACTTGGTAAGAATCTTCTTTTGTGCCCAGCTTTTGGTCTTGCATATAATCTGGGACTGACTGGTAAATACACTTATGAAGCACCGAGCGAGGGTGAGTATGAGACAGGTAACCCTTTTAATGAGGATGGCGATTATAACCCACTCTTTGGTAGACACTGCGTGAGCTTTAAAGCAGCACTGAACTTTGTCATTAAAAGACACTGTTTTATCGGATGTGGTGTCTTTGCACATCCACTATTCGGAGATCATTGGGGCTTGAGCGCTACTGTAGGATATAACTTCTAGTGCAATAACATCATAAATATAGACCCACAAAGTATTGGCTGTTACAAAAGTTTGGATGGGCTATTAAGTGGATTTTACTAGTAAAGAGTTCGGTATTGCACCGGACTCTTTCCGTTTTGTTTTATACGGTCGTTATTTTCGTAGTTGATATACTTTCCGAACCCGCGTTTGAAAACTTTCATATCCGAAAACTTTTGAAGATATCAATCTAGAACTCATTATTTTAAAATTTCCTTCACATTATTATTCAACTAGTTTTCAATCCCGACATTATCTGCGTAATGCCATACTTTTTCAGTTGTTGCTGATTCATATGTCGTTGAAATCTAAAATTTTAGTCAAGTATACGATAACTTATCCGAATTATTTATAAATTTGTGGGAGGTATTTACGCAAGAGATACACTTTTAGTTTCATTGATTGACAAAAAATAGGTCTAACTTGTTTTGACAAACGAATTATGAGAAGTCTAACCGTATATGTATTATGTTTAATATTTTTCCCATTTAGAATATTATTTGCACAAGAATCCTATTCGACAACGGGTGCTGATAGTCTATTTGTTGATAAATTACAAGATTCGCTCTCTTCGGCAATGTTAAACAAGAATTATGAAAAGGCGTATAAATTTGTACTAGAATTAGATAGAAGAGATAAGTTGTCAGATTTAACCTTGTTTAGGTGTGCAGAATGTATAAAACAGTTAGGGCAATATGAAGAATGTTTAGACTTTTGCTCAAAATGGGAACAAAAGTTTCCAGAAAATGGTTACGGATCAATGTTTACACCATTAAAGGCTGAGTGCTATTTTTTTCAAGCAGATTATAATAGCGCTGTGGAATATATGGCTCAATATAGAGATAACCTCCAAGAATATGAGGTCGAGTTATCTCCGTATTATTTGGGTTTATACTCTACAACACTGCACAAACTTAATAGATATGCCGAGGCGGAAATCTCTTATGATTTGTATTTTGACGAATCTCTAGCAGAGGAAGACCTTTCATTGAGTGAAGTATATATGTCAGAACA
>JAFOYS010000058.1 GCA_017391435.1 Alistipes sp.
AACATAATATTCATATTCTGCACAGCCTGTCCCGAAGCGCCCTTGAGTAGGTTATCAATAACAGACACAATGTGCAGCTTACCACCATACTTTGCTACACGAACAACCGCCTTATTTGTATTTACAACCTGCTTTAGGTCAACATCGTGCTCGACAACAAAGGTAAACGCTGCTGTAGCATAGAACTGCTTGTATAGCTCAACCGCCTGCTCGGCAGTAAGGTCTGTCTCTGTATATACCGAAGCAAATATTCCGCGAGCAAAGTCGCCACGCATAGGTACAAAGTTAATATCGTAGTCAAAAGACGGTTGCAGACTCTTTAGCGTACGGCCTATCTCTAAAAGATGCTGATGCTCAAAGGCTTTATAGACAGAGATAGTGTCACTACGCCAGCTAAAGTGGGTTGTAGAGCTTGGCTTCACGCCAGCACCGGTAGAGCCCGTAATAGCGGTTATATGCACCTCGTCCTTTAGCAAACCATTTGCCGCAAGAGGTAGCAGTGCAAGCTGAATTGCTGTTGCAAAACAGCCTGGATTGGCAAGGCGGAAGGTGTGAGCAATACGCTGACGGTTAATCTCTGGCAGTCCGTATACATAGCCACAACTCTCATCGCGGTAGTCCTGCGCCAGGTCAATAACCTTAAGTGTCGCAGGCAGTGGATTCTCCTCCCAGAACTTACGACTCTGACCGTGTGCAGAGCAGAGGAAAAGCACATCTACAGCCGAGAGGTCATACTTATCAGTAAAGCGTAGTTCGCTCTGCCCAATAAGTCCTCCGTGAACAGCCGTAAGAGCATTTCCCGCATTAGATGTAGAGTGCACAAAGAGAATCTCCACCTGCGGATGGCAAACAAGCAGACGAAGAAGCTCGCCCGCAGTATAGCCAGCACCGCCTATAATACCAACCTTAATCATTAGCCTTCTTCTTATTGTAGTAAATCTTCATTGAGTTGGCCATAATCTTTGTAAAGCCCTTTACATCGTCAGCACTCCACGCCTTATTTACCTCACCATACTCACCAAAGTCGGTCTTCATAAGGTCAAAGTCAGATGTAACACCTACAAGAGTGTAGCTATATGGACGCAATGTAATCTCTACAGTTCCGTCAACATTTGCCTGTGTACTCTCAAGGAATGCCTCCATATCTCGCATTACAGGGTCAAGATACTGAGCCTCGTGGAGGAACATACCGTACCAAGTACCAATCTGATCCTTCCAGTACTGCTGCCACTTTGTGAGGGTGTGCTTCTCAAGCATCTTGTGGGCAGCAATAATAAGCATTGGAGCGGCAGCCTCAAAGCCTACACGACCCTTAATGCCGATAATAGTATCACCAATGTGCATATCGCGGCCAATACCATACTGTGAACCAATAGCCTCTACAGCACGAATAGCCTCTACCTTATCACTATACTCTACGCCATTAACCGCGCTCAGCTCACCCTTTGCAAAAGTAAGCTTGAGGGTCGACTGCTCGGTAGCAGTAACCTGGCTTGGATAAGCACTCTCTGGCAGAGTCTGCTCAGAGTGGAGAGTCTCCTTACCACCAACACTTGTACCCCAAAGGCCCTTGTTAATTGAGTACTCCATCTTAACAAAGTCTGCTACATAACCGCGCTCCTTGAGATAGTTAATCTCATACTCACGGGTAAGGGTCATATCGCGTGTAGGGGTGATTATCTCAATCTCTGGAGCCAAAATCTGGAAAGTAAGGTCAAAACGAACCTGGTCGTTTCCAGCGCCTGTAGAGCCGTGAGCCACACAGTGTGCGCCAACACTCTTTGCGTACTCAATAATTGCGATAGCCTGGAATGTACGCTCCGAAGATACAGAGATTTGGTAGGTACCG
>JAFOYS010000059.1 GCA_017391435.1 Alistipes sp.
ACGCGGCAATAGTCAAATGAATCTGTTTCCCAGTTGTGACCAACGTTGCGAACCTCGTATAAGTGTACCTCCTTGCCATATGGCGAGCCATAGTAGCGGTGGAAGATAACCTTGTTCTTAATCTGAGGAAGCTCAGTAGACTCCTGATACATACACTTGTTTGCAGCAGCAACTGCGCCTACAGCTACTGGAACAGCAAGGTATGCACCCCAGCCGAACTGGTTTGTAGGGTCACCTACCCAACGAGATGTCATATCGCCAGTACCGTGAACCTCCATAAATGCAATAGGGGTAGTGTAGTTGTGACGCTTTGTCATCTCAGTAAGTGTAAGACCTGCCATAGATGCGATAGCGGCAAACTCGCTCGCCTTACGATAAGCCAGCAGGTAGCACATCTCGCCACCATTTGACATACCTGTAAGGAAGGTATTCTTTGCAGAGAGGTTGTACTTTGAGTGAAGGTGCTTTGCAAGGTTGCAGATAAACTCGCAGTCGTCAACCTTCATCTTGTCAATCTGCCAAGGGTAGTATACATTCCAACCTGTATTTGGCTTAGGGTCGGTAGTTGCCTGTGGGTAGCAAAGAGCCACCTTATACTCCTCTGCAAGCTGCTTGAAAGTAAGAGAAGAGTTGTTTACATAAGAGCTTGCGCTACCGCCATATCCGTGGAGGATAAATACAAGTGGTGCGTTTGCAGGGAGGTCATTTGGAAGATAGACATAGTATGATCTTGTCAGACCCTGGTCCTGAATAGTCTCCTGTTTGAGTGAGCCAGCACTAACAGCGTGGCATACAAAGAGTGCTGTGAGTAAGAAAATAAACTTCTTCATATTGCTTATCGTGTTTTAAAGAAATTCCAGATTTGGTTGTATACTTCAAATTCTGCATCGCACCAGCCGTTGCTTGCGCCCTCAACAGTGTAGAACTTAACCTGGTGACCGTTAAGTCCGCCGAGGTATGTTGTGCAAGATACAAGACCCTGACCCTTGCGAGGAAGAATCTCGGTAGTAGTGTAGTGTGTACACTCGTTAACCGCTACAATAGCACCTATGCTAAGCGGTGCAGCGGCAGACTCGCCCTCTACGCCGTTCCACTTGTAGATAGAGTTCTCTGTAGCGTGTACGTGAACAAATGATACAGGCTTTGTAAAGCTATTTGCAGCGTAAACCTCAGGGTTTATAGTTGCTGAAACACAAGCATAAGCGTTGAATTTGTCAGGTATCTGCATAGCTGCTGTGTAGGCAAGGCCGTTGCAGTAGCTAACAAGGTATGCCTTTCGAGCAGATGTGAACGCATTCCTAATCTCAGCAAGGAATGAGGCGTCGCTTGCCTCGCCAGACTCTACAATGCAGAGGATATAACGGCCAATAAGGCAGTGCTCTGCAGCCTTAAAGTTTAGTGTAATCTCCTCGGCTGTGCGAGTAGTGAGCTCAATATCCTCAGAGGCAATAATTACAACCGGCGCACTTGATGCCAAATCCTCTGGCTTAACGATAATAGTATTGTGACCTGCAATTGTTTCGCTTGCAAACTCAAGCGCTGTTGGGGCTGCAGCAGGCTCCTCAACCTCTGTGTTGTTCTTGTCGCAAGCAACAGCAAGCGACAAGAACATACTCAATATATAAAATACCTTTTTCATACCTTTATTCTCCAAATTTTACGTGAACAGTAAATGGCTTGCTACCAGACTTACCACCAGCAGAGCTGTGGTTAGTGTACTGGGTGTAGTTCTCTGCAGTAACCTGAGTTGTACCACCTGAATATGTCATACTACCACCAAGAACAATGATAGGCTCGTCTGGTGTACCAAGAACAACAGTGTTAGATGTTGACCAGTAGTAACCCAGAATCATACCATACCACTTCTCATTGCTATAGTCATAAGTGATGTCGCACTTAACCTTACAGCCACGACCCTCACCTGGGCAGCTGTCATAGTTACCGTGCTGACCGATAAGACCACCAATCTCAGAAGTACCTCCGCTACCTCCACGATCGTTGCTCAGTGTACAGTAACTCTCGTTGTACTCAAACTTGTGACCCTTGTCCAACCAACCGATAATACCACCGATATTACCATCCTCAACAGTGATTCCGCCGATGATGGTACCTGTATTCTTACAGTAGGTTACATTTGTTGAACCTCCAGAGATACCACCAGCACGCATAAGGTCGTGAGATACCACCTTCATCTCACCCTTATTCTCGCAACGGGTAACAAGGTTGGTCTGTGATGGATCCTCAAATCCTGGATAACCGACAATACCACCGCAAGTAGGTCTTGTGCCCTTACAGAATGATACGCAGTTGATTGCACCATTGTTTACGCAGCTAACAATGTCAGCGCCTGTAGCTCCAGTTGCGTCTGAAGGAGCACCTCCAGAGATACCACCGATATTTACTGGGTAGTTCTTACCAGAGAATACAGAGCCGTCAGATGTAACAACATTAACATCAACCTTACCGTTGTTTACACTTGATGTGATTGAGCTCTGAGTAAGACCAACAAGTCCACCCATACGAGGACGGTTTGTACCGCAAGAGACCTCAATCTTCTCAATCTTGGTAATATCGTAGTCAACCTCGCCATTGTTTACACACTCTGTCATAGGAGCGTTTGTGCCGGCCTGAGCTACAAGACCACCAATGTGGATTGGAAGGTTGTCAATGCTCTTAACAACGCCAAATGCAGAGAGAGTCTCAACAGACATAGTAACCTTACCGTGGTTCTCACACTTGTTCATTGCACCATTGTTGTAACCAGCAAGACCACCTACAAGAGCACCGTGTGATGCGCCAGTAGCAGTATATGTTACATTACCGTAGTTCTTACAACTCTCCATATTAACATCACCTACGGCAACAAGACCACCAACAGCGACTGTTGCGTCACCTGCGCCAGCGATAGCGATAGTAACATTAGCATTGTTAACAACATTTGTAAATGTACCAGCAGCCTCACCAGCGATAGCAGCAAGAAGACCAGCCTTTGTAGATGAGAATGTACAGCTCTGGTCAATAGTAAGATCTGATACGCTACCTACAGTTGCAAAGATTGCGTGGTCAGAGTTAACACCGCTAATAGTAGCGCCATTACCTACAAGAGTTCCTAAGAAGATAGGACCTGCAGGCATTGTCTTACCAGTAAAGTCAAGGTTGCCCTTAATCTGAATCTGATCTGTAGCAGAAGCTGAACGAAGAGCATCGGCATCGCTAAGGATAGCGATAAACTCGTCTGCTGTAGATGCTGTCATAGGGAATGAAGCCTTGACAATAGTCTTAACAGATGCTACATCAGAGTACTCAGACTCGCTGCCAGACTCCATCTCTGTAGCCTTAACACGAACCTGATAGTCTGTTGCACTCTTAAGACCAGAGATTGTGTACTCAAGAACCTTGTCAAGCTCTACAACAGTGTAGTTTGCTGCGCTAGCCTCCTTGTACTCGAGAACATAACCTGTAGCCTTCTCAACGCTGTTCCACTTAACCATAATCTGGTCTACTGTAGATACTGCAGAGGTAATAACAGGCTTGTCGAGTGGAGTCTTGGTTACCTCGTATGCAACAACCTTAACAATAACATTGTCAAGGAACATACGGTGCTGTGAAGAGCCTGGGGCAGAACCATCCTTGCGGATAGGACCGATACCGATACGAGCACCTGGGTGAACATTTGTAAGGACAATCTTCTCTGTAGTGTAAGTACGACCAGCCTTGATCTTGAACTCAGCTGCAGGAACAAGGTTCTCCATTGCAGGTGTTACAGAGTAGATACCAGCCTTGCCAGCGTGCTTTGAGTCGTTGATAACAAATACTGCAGCTGTTGTAGGGTCGCTGCCGTATAGAGACTGGTCAAACTGTACCTCAATAGTTGCTACAGACTTAAGGTTGTTAAGCTCTGGAGTACACATAAGGGCAGTCTTGCTGCTTGCGCCGAGCTTAAGCATACCAATACGACCGCAGATAGGAGATGTAGTATCGCCCTCAACCTCGTTACAAGCACCCCAAGTAGCAAGACGAGAGTTCTCTACAGCGTGCTTCATTGTGCTGAATAGACCAATCTCTACGGTTGGGTCAACAAGATACCACTTCCAAGGACCACCGTTAATAGGGTTCACACCCTCAGCCTTGTCAAATGCTGTTGCAAGGTTACGGTCGTCAGCAGAGTATGCTGCAGAGCCGCGCATATAGTTAGCACCCCAAACAAGCTCGCTGAAGTCCTCTGCAAGAGCAATGCCGCCAGCCTCTACCATTGCTGTAGCGCTTGGCTCAACGATAGTAAAGTCAAGGGTCTTACCATCAATAGGCTCTGAAGTAACCTTCTTATTAAGATCCTCAACAACAAACCAGTAAGTTGTGTTCTTGTCCAAACCTGAGAACTCAAACTGTGGTGAGCCATCTGCAAGATCGCTCCAGATAGAGTCGTTTGCAGCAGTCTGCCAAGAGACAACAAGGTCTGTACACTTCTCATCTCTGTAGATGCCAAAGCTATACGCAGTTCCGCAATCCTTTGCAGCATCCTTGAATCCAGATATGCTCCAAGTAAATGCAAGGGTTGAAGATGTTGCATAGGCAAGCTTTACAGAGAGGTTAGAACCTGCAAGGTTGAACTTCACAACATTGCCCTTAGAGTCAGTTACAAATACAAGCTCAGATGTTGCCTGGTCTGGATAAGTTGCATACACAGAGGCTGTGTAGATGCCAGATGGAAGATTTTTGTGAGCGTGCTTAAAGGCACCTGCCTCACCAGCCTCCTTGGTAATTGTCAGCGGCTCGGTGTCACCCTCACGAAGAAGGTTAGAGGTAAAACTCTTTGCTCCAGCCTTGATAGCTGCGGTGCCATCAAAAAGGAGCGTAATGCTGTTGCCTCCACAGGCGTCATCGTCCACGATAACTGCCTCTGGGGATGGGTATACCGGTTCAAGAACTTCGTTGCCCTGTTTTTCACAAGCAACAAAACCGCAACCCATCATCAGAATTAGAAAAAGTGCTAATTTTCTCATAATGTAGTTTTTATTGGTTGTTAGTTTTAGACTTTGTCACAAAGATAGTAAAATTTCCCTAAAAACAGACAGTTTCGGCGGTTTTTTACACATTGAGTCTCATTTAGCTATATTTATGACACGAATAGACAGATATTTGCAAATAGGGCAATATTAGTCTAAATTTGTGAAAATATTTCAAACAAAAAGATTAAATATTGTTATGTAGCAGAGTCAAGGTAT
>JAFOYS010000060.1 GCA_017391435.1 Alistipes sp.
ACGAAAAAATCTTTTCATAGTGTTAAAGTTATTAATTTGTAAAATAGTTTTTCTCTGTAAATGCCCATCTCTGCGATCTTCCAAAAACTATACCACTTTGGTAACACTGAAAATCTTCTCAAAGATAGCGGTTGTATTTGTGTAAATAAACAGACAGTGCAAATTTAGGTAAAAATTCTCATAAAAACAAATATTAGCTAAGAAATGTTCAAACTTTTTTGGCATATTTTTGGTAGTAGGGACTCTGCTATGGTTAAAGTTTTAGTCTATTCTCCATCGTTTCGGATGCGAGCGATGATAGTTGGTATTTTGACATCTCCAACAATTGAGGTTGAGAGTGTAACTTCGCGCAATGCGCTCTTTAAAAGGTGTGCAGAGAAACTTTTTGATTGGGTCGTGATAGAGGATTACCGCCTATTTATGGATGGCGGCGGGTGTGTCAGACGAATTCGTCCGCACTTTACATCCCGACCAAAGATTATTGTCCTCTCGGCAGAGATTGATGAGCAGACGGTCTTCTCGTTATTAGAGTGTGGGGTAGATCAATATCTGCTGCTGCCACTCTCGGCAGAGCGGTTGAGAAGAAAGGTGTGTAGGTGATGGTCGTAGTTTCGTTGGTCTATATTGTTCTGGGCTCGCTGGTGATAATCGTTGCCCGCTGGTACTCGTTTCGCTCTGCCAGAACAGAGGCTCTTGCTATAGTTAGAATAGCCTCATTTGTGGCAAATGGCTCGGGAGATATCACTGAGTTGGGTCGTGGCATTGCTCGTATAAACTTTGTGCAAAGTCTTGTATATGTGGCAGATAGGGTGGATATTAATTCGCGAGAGCCTCTGAGGGTTATTGTCCGATATTACAATATTGAGGCTTTTTTGGTTAATAGAGCCGCAAGAAGTTGTAGTGACAGTCAGAGAGCCTACTACTTGGCACTCCTTTCACGATTGCCGTTAAGTTGTACGGTCTTGAGCGAGGTAGAACACTTCCTTACAGATGCCTTTGAGCGGGTGCGCTTCTATGCGCTGATGGCTCTCTTCTCCTGCTCGCCATATCGTGCAATAGCGGTGCTGGAGCAGAGCGATTGGCGGCTGTCACGACGAGATGTGGCTGAACTTCTTACGCTCATTAGCCGAGGCTGCTGTCCGCTGCCATATATGCCGTTGTTGCTCTCTGAAAACTATAATCTGCAACTGCTTGGTATACACCTTGTTCGCAGATTTGCAATTACAGAGAGTAGGGCGCAGATTTTAGCTATTGTAAGGTGTGGTAATAGCGAGCTGAGGGATGATGCTCTTGAGACTTTAGTGAGTTTGGGGGAGCAGGAGCGGGGTTATAACTGTGTGTTGATATGATTCTTATTGTTGCTGCAGTGGTCTTTGTGTTGCTACTGCTTTGTGTGAGTATAGTTATTGTAGTTTCGCTCTATAGAGTCTTTGGCGTTGTTAGGTTGCGAGGTCTGTCAATGGCTTCGCGTGTAGATAGTGTCGGCGGTGTGACGATATCTGTGTTGTGCCCCTCTGCACACGATATAACGGTTGTTGTTGCGCTACTCTCTACGACCTATCCTCAGTCCGAGGTTGTTGTGGCTCTAAATAGAGCAAAGAGTAGTAATCTCGTCGCGCAGCTATCTATTCGCTACCTACTTTTTGGAGTAGCTGCTGACGGTGTAACGGTTTATCGTTCTGCTAGTTGCTGTTATAGGCGATTGGTCGTCGTTGTGTCGGAAAAGGTTGTGCCAGAAAGTCAACTTTTAGAGATTGCATCTGAGCAGGCAAGGTGTAACTACCTCCTTGTTCTGACCCCTTATGGAGGACTTTTACCTCACTCTTTAGGCGTTATTGCTGATAGGGTGGCAGAGTATTCAGCTACTTGTGTAGATGTGGTAGAGATTGATAGCTCTGTTGCGCT
>JAFOYS010000061.1 GCA_017391435.1 Alistipes sp.
AGGCATCACTCTTGACTCGGAGACAAATGTTGCCTATACTGCGGGCGTTGTCGGCATTGCAACAGATGGCGCTGTAATTGAGGGCTGTACCGTTGCTGGCGATGTAGCGACAATGGGTCGCTACTGTGCCGGTATTGTTGCACGCATTGAGGAGTCAACAGTTCGCAACTGCACAATACTCAACACTGCCGAGATATCTAATGCATCTCACTACTGCGGAGGCATTGTAGCTATAATGACGGGCAACAGTAGCGTTGTGGATGGTTGCCGCAATGAGGGACGAGTAAATACAAGCTATCCGTATGCTGGTGCGATAGTAGCATCGCAAGCAGCGGGAAAAATAACAAACTGCATCTCAACAAAAACCTCTACCACAACAAGTTACGAGGGTTACTCTGGCGGAATTGTAGGTCAGATTTACACCTCATCAGCCTCAGATATTGCAATTATAGACCACTGTAGCGTCTATGGACAGGTTGAGGGTGCATATAATGTAGGAGGTATTGTCGGCTATGTATACCACCCTACGGCAGGAGCCTATGCGGGCATTACAAACTGCGCTGTTGTGGGCAGCAAGCTCATCTCTCGCGGTGCAAACTCAAACGGTTACAACCTTGTTGGAGGTCTTGCGGGTTGGCTCAAGGGCTCTGGCAAGATTGTCATTGCAGCCTGCTCGGCTCGTCCATATGAGATTCACGGAGCGCCAATAAGCAAGACTACCAAGACCAAAGAGCTTATTGCCGGCCTTGTAGCCTGCTTTGACAGTGGCGACATTACGATGGATGGCTGCTATAGCGACCTTACCCGCTCAAATACGCTCTGGGGTTTTGAGCCTATTGCTGTTGTCAATTCTGGCACTGTGCGCCACGGAGCACTCTTTGGTTACTCATACAACAATGCTAAGGTCAACCGTTGCTATGGAGACAACTCACTACCTCTGCACGGCAGCGTAGGCAGTGGCAAGAGTGTCGTTGTGACAAATTGCTCAGCTATAGGCTTGTCACAGATGACCGACGGCACACTGCTCTCAATGCTTAGAACGGCATCAAAGGGTTATGTTCCAGTATCAAATACTCCATATGCTGATAGCTGGACTGTTGACGGCAGTGGATTCCCTATCCCTGCAAATCTCCCTGCTGATAGCACTCCAATAGGCGCAACACCAAAGCGTGTGAGTGTTATTGGCGACTCAATTTCAACCTTCCGAGGATATATTCCTTACTCATATAGCACCTACTATCCTCGTGGCGATGGTACCTTCCTCTCTGTAGAGGATACATACTGGCACCGACTGATATACAAGCATATGTCAAACGCTCGTCTGGAGAGAAACATCGCCTACTCGGGCTCGTGCGTTACCAATACCGATTCGACAAAGGATACATACTTTGCAAAGCGTTTTATGACCCAGCACGGCGTGGGAGAGGCGGACATTGTGATTATCCACGGCGGCACAAACGACTGGCGCAAGCTCTCGGCAGACCTTGTTCCAGGCTTGGTAATAGATGCAACTAAGGGTCCTACAGATGCACAACTTGCGCCGATTTTTGCTGCGGCAGATGCTGCACAGAGTCGTGCTCAGATTGAGGCGCTGAACGACACTACCTTCTGCGAGGCCTATGTAAAGCTTATCAAGCTTATCAAGGAGCGCAATCCGAAGGTTAAAATTGTCTGCATCATCGGCGACTACATTAATGTAGGTATTGAGCAGGCGACCCTTAAGATGGCTGCCCACTACGACAATGTAAAGTGCGTTAATCTGCTCGCTGTAAATGGTTACAACGACCAGACTCATATGCCTAAACTCTACTACAGCGCATCAAATAAAAATCAGTGCCACCCAAATCAGCAGGCTATGGCATTTATAGCCGAGAAGATATACACAGAGTTGGGCGATTGGCTTGAGAATTAACAGTTTAGGCTATGGAGAGAGTGTCACGAAGCGAACTTAAGGAGCAGGTTGCCCTACTTCCACTTTTGCCGGGATGTTATATCTTCTCGAACAAGGATGGCGAGGTTATCTATGTAGGCAAGGCTAAGAGCCTCAAAAAGAGGGTGAGCAGTTACTTTGTCGATAGCCGCGACCACTCTGCGAAGGTGCGCGCTATGGTGCGACAAATTGCATCTCTAAGACATATTGTCGTAGATAGCGAGACCGACGCGCTGCTCCTTGAAAACTCTCTTATTAAGAGCCACAAACCGCGCTATAACATTCTCCTTAAGGATGACAAGTCATATCCGTGGATAGCCCTTACTCCGCCACCCTTTGAGCGTGTAATCTCTACCCGCCGAGTAGTTAAGGATGGCTCACGATATTTCGGTCCTTACGCCTCTATTTCCGCACAAAAGGCTGTGCTTGAGTTTATTGCAGAGGTCATTCCGCTACGCACCTGCCGTTATAATCTTTCACAAGAGGCTATTGATAGCGGCAAATATGCGCCCTGCCTGCAATACCATATCGGCAACTGCAAAGCCCCTTGCTGTGGCAAGCAATCTACGGAGGAGTATGCTGAGATAGTGAGCCTTACAGTCTCAATTCTCAAGGGCGACCTTAGACCGGTAAAGAGCTATCTTGAGGGTGAGATGACCCGCGCAGCAGCCGAGCTTAGATTTGAGGCGGCACACCGCTTTAAGATGAGGTTAGAGGCTCTTGAGAAGTATCGTTCAAAGTCTGTCATTGTCAGTGCCAATATGACCGATGCGGATATATTCTCACTCTACACAGAGGGTGAGGAGGCATACTGTAACTTCCTAAGAGTCAAGGGCGGAGCAATTATCGCCGTGCAGACGCTTGCCATTGAGCAAGGTATTGATGCTACTGCTGAGCAGATGCTCACACTCGGAATACAACACTTTGTAGACAACATTGCAGGTCAGCTGCAGCGAGAGGTCATTGTGCCACTGCTGCCAGAGGTCGCACTCTTTCCAAACACTACCTTTACCATTCCGCAGAGGGGTGAGAAGCGCGAGCTGCTTGCCTTCTCCGAGCGCACAGCAAGGCTCTACCGCGCTGAGCTGATGAAAAACCTTGAGATCAAGAATCCTGAGCGTCACACCGACCGCATTATGGAGGCTATGCAGCGTGAACTGCGCCTTGAGCGCGAGCCTCGCCATATTGAGTGCTTTGATAACTCAAATACGCAGGGTACAAACCCCGTCGCTTCGTGCGTGGTCTTTAGAAACGGTAAGCCGTCAAAGCGCGAGTATCGCCACTTTAACATCAAGACCGTAGTAGGTGCAGACGACTTTGCATCTATGCGCGAGATTCTTACCCGACGATATACCCGCCTTGTGGAGGAGGGGGCAGAGCTGCCAGACCTTATTGTCGTTGACGGTGGTAAGGGTCAGCTTTCGAGTGCCTATGCAGTGCTCTGCGAGTTGGGCCTTGAGAGTAAGATTCCTATTGTCGGCCTGGCCAAGCGACTTGAGGAGGTCTACTACCCTAACGACCCTATGCCCTACTACCTTTCGCGTACGGGCGAGCCACTGAAGGTTATGTGCCACATCCGCGACGAGGCCCACCGCTTTGGAATTACCTTCCACCGCAACAAGCGCAACAACGCTATGCTACACAGCACCCTTGAGGAGATTGAGGGCGTGGGTAGCAAGAGTGTGGAGATGCTATTCAAACACTTCAAGAGCCTTACTAAGATTAAGAGCGCTACTGTAGAGAGCCTTGCAGAGGTTGTTGGCAGAGCAAGAGCAGAGAAGATTTACAACCATTTTCAGAAGAACAGATGAGACTAAAAGAGAGATATGAGGGTATAATAGCTTGGTTTTCAGAGAATATGCCCGTTGCCGAGAGCGAACTTAACTACCGCAACACCTTTGAACTTCTTGTGGCGGTGATTCTCTCGGCGCAGTGTACAGACAAGCGTGTGAATATGACTACGCCCGCCCTTTTTGAGGCCTTTCCAACCCCTGAAGCACTCGCTGCAGTTACGGCCGAGGAGCTCTTTCCATATATCCGCTCAATATCCTATCCAAATAACAAGGCCAAAAACCTCGTTGCTATGGCGCGTATGCTCTGTAGCGAATTTGGGGGCGAGGTGCCATCAGATATCGAAAGTATGATGCGCCTGCCAGGGGTAGGTCGCAAGACGGCAAATGTCGTAGGCGCAGTTATATGGGGTAAGGAGGTTATGCCCGTAGATACACACGTCTTTCGCGTCTCGGCGCGCATAGGCCTAACGACCGCTGCCAAGACTCCGCGCCAGACCGAGCTACAGCTTGAGAAGAATATCCCAAGCCACCTGCTCCCTATAGCCCACCACTGGCTAATCCTCCACGGCCGATATACCTGCACCGCCCGCAAACCAAAGTGCGGGGAGTGTGGCATTGCCCGCTGGTGCAAATCAGCCCCAAAGGATAACGAATAAGTTTTTTTTACTATCTTTGTACTATGAAAAGATTACTCGCCATACTAACTCTACTTTCTATCACTCTGACAGCTACCGCGCAGATAGAAAACTCTATCGTAATTGATAGCAGCTCATTTCGTGCGGTGCAGACAGATGCACTTACGGGTGTTAATATTGACCCAATCGGGCAGGACCGTTCCCGTCGCCCTTGCGCGCGTTTGAAGATATTCTTCCACCGTATGACGCGCGAGCAGATGGAGTTGTTCGAGCCAATTTTCCCGTCGGGGACTATTAACTACACAAAGTGCAAGGTTGCCGAGGGTAATACAGTGCTTATCCTTGAGTTTACCGCTAAGCCGAGAGTAAAGTTCTACCTAAGGCACCCAACTTTTGGCACATCTAACGAGGTGGAGTTTGACTTTGAGGGAGACAAGGAGTATCAACTTGAGGCGAGCCTTAACCAGACCTATAGCATTGTTGTAAGTAGCAATGTAGCAAATGCCGATGTCTATCTTGATGGAGTGTTTAAGGGTAAGACAGACAGCTCTAATAGCCTAACAATCAAGGATGTAATGATTGGTGGGCATAGACTAAAACTTACTTATGGCAATGTGAGTGCAGAGCAGACAATTGATGTCAACGACAGTAGTATTCTTTTCCGCCAGAATGTAAATACGGCGGCAAGTGAGCCGCAGTTTGTGGTCTTTACGGTTGAGCCGAAGAGTGCAGGGGTAATTATCAACAATCAGCACTACACCCTAACTGACGGAGCGATGAGCATTGTGCTTGACGGCGGAAGTTACAGCTACACAGTAACTGCTGCGGGTTACCATTCTACAAGCGGCACATTTACTGTTGCGGGCAATAAGGTTACAAAGGATATTCGTCTTGTGGCAGATGCAGCATCTGTTACCCTGAC
>JAFOYS010000005.1 GCA_017391435.1 Alistipes sp.
ATCAAAACCCAAATCGACTGGAGATAATAACCCTGCTCACAAGGGCATTCTTTCTCGGCTTGGGGTATTTCGTTCACCAAACTAAGAGTGGAGATAATAGTCGGCAGTGCGAACTGACAAACAAGTTTATAGAACTCGTTGAGAGGAACTATACAAAACATCGTGAATTGAAATTTTATGCCGAAAAACTATCACTGACCCCAAAACACATCTCACTTGTTGTCAAACGATCAAGTGGCAAGAGTGCGACAGAGTGGATTGAAAAGTATGTCATCATTGACGCAATAACCCAACTCACCTCAACCGACAAGTGTATCAAAGAGATAGCATACAACCTCGGTTTTCCGTCACAATCCTTCTTTGGTAAATATTTTAGCAGAATTGTAGGCACTTCGCCCGCCGAGTATCGCAAAGCGCATAAAAAAATAGTGGACTGATGCAAAGCACAGTCCACTATTTATTAAGCATTTAGACTACTCCTCCTTAAGACCAGCAATCTCAGAGAGTTTCTCAAACAACTCACCAAAAGCTGAGTTCAACTCCTGACGCAGTGCAGCATAGTGCTTACGAACAAGAGATGGGTTGTGAGGCTCTGCAGGGTTGTTTGCCTTAACATAGAGAGCATTGCGAAGCTCTACACCCTGCTGCATAATTGCAAAAATCTCCTTATCCTTTGTTGGCTGATAGTAGATAGCCATATTGCAATCAAACACCAACTCCTCAAGACAGTAGTCAATCTCTTTCTTCAGAATTCTTAAATTTGCCATAATTAAAACTATTATTTGTTAAACACTTTTATTCAATTATAGAGCAAAGATAAGAAAACATTGCGAGAAAACAAAGGTTTTAACGATTTTTTCTTTTATGGCGGTGCTCTTTCTCTGGCACCTCGACAATTATACCTGTCTCATCAGTCTCAACAACTGCCACAGGATATGGTTTTTCTTTAGGCTGAGGTTTAGCCTCGGCAACAGGCTGTGGAGTCGGCTTTGGGGCTGGCTGTGGTGGTTTTACAGTATAAGTTTTCTCCACAACACTATCCTTAGTATATGCTATTTTCAGAGCCGCGTGACGCATAGGTGGCAGTATTGTTGTCTTAAAGAGCATCCAAGTTTTTGGCAATTTCATAAGTTCTGCCTGCTTCTCTGCTTCGCTATGGCTCTCACTGCCTAAAATAGCGATAACCTCCTCCTTATTGTCTATATCCATCCCCTCTACTGTAGGTATACAGTCGGTCCAGAGATAGGCGTGCGCGGATGTGGTCAGCTTATAGTCCTTACAGTGAGTAGAGATATAATCTGCCACGACCTGTGCTCGAGCAGTAGCAAGTGTCAGATTTTTAGACTCTAAACCATCTGGAGAGGCATATCCAACAACCTCGATTGATGTTACGTGCATTGTGGTATCCGCAGCATTTGCCGCAAAGCGTTTTAAGGCCGCAATAGTCTCCGCATTATTGGCAAAAGATGCCTGCAGATTTGAGCTGTTAATAGGGAACATCATCTCAAACTGCACGCTCGAGCTCTGAGCATTGCGTACAAGATAACGCTCTACAACCTTATCACCACTCTGAACCTTAGAGATGAGCAGAGAATCTCTCTTTGCTCCAGTAGCTACCAGAGGCACTGCCAACAGTAGCATCATAATAGAAATTGTAAACTTTTTCACAACAGTAAATATTTTGGTTTTCGCCATAAGACTACCAAAAACCGTGCAATCAATATTGCATTATTTACAAATCTTGACTATCTTTGTGCCATTATGGAAGAGATTTTAGACAATATCCCTGAGCAGCAGGCCTATGATGTTATTGTCATCGGAGCAGGTGCCGCTGGTATGATGGCAGCTGGAACGGCTGCACGCAATGGCTCAAAGGTACTCCTTCTTGAGAAGATGGAGAAACCTGCGCGTAAAGTTCGTATTACTGGTAAGGGTCGTTGTAACCTTACAAATGAGCGAGGCATTGAGGAGTTTGAGGCCAATGTGCGTACAAACTACGACTTTCTAAAGGTCGCTTACTCAGAGTTTAACAACCGCGCAACAATGCAGTTCTTCAAGCGTATGGGTGTAAAACTTGTTACCGAGCGCGGTGATCGAGTATTCCCTGAGAGCGGCAAGGCTGCCGATATTGCCAATGCACTGGAGTTCTACTGCAGAGATTACGATGTTGAGATTCGCTGTCACACTCGCGTGTCGGGCATTGTCACTCTTGGCAATAAGGTTCTGGGTGTCAAGTACTTCAACAAGCGCGGCTTTGAGCGCAAGGTAGAGGCTCCGAATGTAATTATTGCTACAGGAGGTATCTCATACCCACGCACAGGTTCTACGGGCGATGGCTATCTATTTGCAGACTCTGTGGGTCATACTATTGAGGATGTGCGCCCATCTCTCACTGCCCTTGTAACATCTCATCCGCAGGCGCAGTTTATAAACGATGTACTGCTGCGTAACACTACTGTCCGCCTTGTTATTGACGGAGAGGTTAAGGGAGAGGAGTTTGGCGAGGTTAGCTTCTCTGACCGTGGTATTGAGGGTGCAGCAACGCTCCGCCTTAGCCGCGATGCTGTAGATGGTCTAACAGAGGAGAAGAGCGTAAAGCTTGAGCTTGACCTTAAGCCTGCCCTTGACGAGGAGACACTCCGCAACCGCATCAAGCGTGAGATTGCCGAGATGGGTCCTGAGGAGTTCTTTGCAGAGCTTGTTCGCCGACTTGTACCAAAACCACTTGTAGTGCCTATCTGCAAGGAGATTGATGTACACTCACGCCTCTATATCAGTAAGGTTGCTGACAAGGAGTTTGAGCGACTTATCAAGGTACTCAAGAGCTGGAGCTTCCCTATCTCTGACTACGCATCGTTTGACTATGCTATTGTCACTGCTGGTGGCGTTAAGTGTAGCGAGGTTAATGAGTATACTATGGAGTCTAAGCTTATCAAGGGACTCTACTTTGCCGGAGAGGTACTTGACATAGATGCAAATACGGGTGGATACAACCTCCAGATTGCATTCTCTACAGGTCACCTGGCGGGTCTACTAAAAAAGTAACACTATGAAGCATAGTGGCAGAAATATCAAACAGCGACTTTACGGACTAACCCTCATCGGTAACCGTCTGTCGCGCGTTCGCCACTTTCGCGGCCACGGAGTCCATTCGCCATTTGTCTACTCGCTTGTCCGTAAGGTCTTTATGCGTAAAACCCATATAGACAGTACATCTATAGAGCTATACAACAAGCTCATAGCGCTAAATTTTCCTACTCGCAGAGCTATGGAGTTGCAGAACATACAGCACTTTGTAGGCTACAAGACATATAGCATAGACAGTACCCTCTGCAGCGCCGAGTTCAATATTCTCACTGCTGCACTGGACTGTGAACAGACCCTTCAGGCCGTTAATAACGCTACACAATCAGGCACGACAGTTGTTGTTGCTATGCCATATATAAATAAGGAGAGAGATATGATGTGCCGAGAGATTATAGCCTCGCACCGCTCAACAAGCGTTGACAATAGCGGCTACATTATATTTTTTAATAACCACCTTCCAAAACAACACTACCGCTTATGAAACTCTATACCAAGGGGGGCGACAAAGGCACAACATCTCTTATCGGTGGCCAGCGCGTTGCCAAAAATGATATCCGCGTAGAGGCCTATGGCACTGTAGACGAACTTACAGCCCATATCGCACACTTTGCCGATAGACTTTCGCTCAGCTGTAAAGATATTGCTACCGATATTATCCCGGATATTGTGCGAATCAACTCAGCACTGATGACCGTAGAGGCTCACCTTGCTGTGGGTGAAGGCGGTGCAGATAAGATCGCTCCGCTTCCAGACGAGATTGTCGAGTGGATCGAGAGCCGTATTGATGCCCTACAAGCAGAGCTAAAGCCAATTACCTGCTTTACTATCCCTGGTGGCTGCGAGATGACCTCGCTCTGCCATATCTGCCGTACAGTCTGCCGCCGTGCCGAGCGCCGTGCAGTAGATGTAGCCCAGAGCTACGGCGTGGATAAAAATAGCCTTCTGCTACTCAACCGCCTGTCAGACTACTTCTATGCCCTCGGCCGAGTTCTGTGCGACAAACTCGGAGAGAAAGAGTCCCTCTGGACAAAATAATTCTCAAAAACTATTTTATTTCCGAAAAAATTCCTATATTTGCGCTGAGATACAGCAAATTATGAGGAGTATTTTCACATACAACAAAATATCCCTTCTCCGAAAATTCGGGGGGGGGATTTTCGCACCTACAACTCTCTAATTTACAACATTTTACAGACTTCAAAGGCGATAAGAACAATCTTACCGCCCGCTTTTCTATGCATATATACAAACAATTATAATTTTTAACAAAACTTACACATTATGAAAAACTTGATTAAATTTTTCATAACAGCGACCATTCTGTTCACAGCATCGTGTACATCAAAGGATTTAGACTCTTCTATCGCTGGAGGGAGTACTATTGAGGTATTCTTCACTACTAATCTTGCAGATAGTGACACGCGCACATACAACAGTGGCTCACACGTAGACAAATTGTACTACTTTGTTTGCGATAGCGACAATCGCATTCTTAGCGACCTATGCGGAACTTGTAACGAGAAAGTTGACGAAAAATTCAGCTTCACATTGTCTCTTCTTAGGGGAATGGAGTACAACATCTATTTCTGGGCTAAGAAAGATGGTATTTACTCAGTAGAAAAACGGTGTTGTATCTATTGACTACTCAGAAAACAATATTGAAGCTAACAATGGCGACCTTGATGCATTCTATGGTTCTGTAGTCATTCCATCAGATATACAGAGTGCAACTCAGAATATTCAGCTTCATCGTCCATTCGCTCAGCTTAACGCTCTAACAAACGACGGCGATGTGCTTCTCAATAATGATGTAGCGAGCTTTGAGAATGTCACAAGCACTGCAACCATTAATGGTGTCTACTCTCAGTTCAACCTCATCAGTGGCACAGTTGCTGGCACTCCAATTGAGATTACATTTGCTCCAGCTATGATTCCTAGTGGAAAAGGCGAGCAGGCTTTGAATGCTAACTATACATACATCTCAATGAACTACCTCTTTGTCCCTACAACCCAGAAGTGCGTTGCGGATGTTATGTTCACTGTTACCGCTCAAAGAAAAACAGCTAACACTGATGATATCGTAATTGAAACTCCGCTGTATACAAGCGTACCTCTGAAGTCTAATTACAAGACAAATATCATCGGCAAACTGCTCACTAACTCTACTGAGTTTAATATAGAACTTGACTGTAACTGGGGTGGCAATGATGAGTATGTCCTTGGTGGTGGCGAGGTAACTCTTACAGAGGATATTGTAGCAAATAAGATTGTCGTTAAGGAGGACACAGTTCTCAATCTCAACGGCTATAATGTAGAGTCTGGCATTGAGTATGTTGCTGGTTTGACTGGTACAGATATTTCTGCTATCACCATTGAGAATGGCGCAACCCTTACAATCATTGGCGAGGGTACTATCAAGGGTACAACATATGGCGTTTATGCAAAAGATGGTAATCTGATTATCAAAGGCGGTAACTATATTGCTGGAACATCTGCTGTTCAGGTTGCTAATGCTACTGTAAACATCGAGGGTGGTACTTTTAAAACAACTGGTACTGATAAGAGATATGTTATCAACTGCCTTGACGCAGATTACAAAGCTGGTCGTGCAGTAGTAGAAATCACAGGCGGTACATTCGAGGGATTCAACCCAGCAAACAACGCTGCAGAGGGTCAGGGTACAAACTTCGTTGTTAATGGTTATTGCGCTATTGAGAGCGATGGTTCATTCACCGTATATAAGGGCTACCCTATTTACTCAGATGACGCAGAGACTACAATTGTAGATGGTGTTGTTGGTCTTGAGATAGATGCTGAGAATATTACTACATATGGTGTATCATCAGCAAATGGTCTTAAGTGGATTTCTAAGCAGATAGATGGCGACCTTGCTCATACCGCAGAAAAGGCTTATGAGGTAAATGGTAACACTATCAAGCTCTTGGCTGATATTGACCTTACAGGCGTTAAGACAAATGGTGATTCATTCGCTCCTATCGGTCGCTATTGCAGCGGTCAGGGCGTAAATGCTCCATTTACCGGTCACTTTGATGGTAATGGTAAGACAATTAAGGGCATCTACCAGAGTGGTTGGGACTTTGGCTACGAGTGGGGTACAACTGGTTACCTCGGTCTGTTTGGCTATGTTAAAGATGCAACCATTGAGAACCTCACAATTGAGGGTATGGAGTCAGTTGTTGAGGGTGGTACTCTTGCAGCTGTAGCTGGTCGCGCTGATGGTGAGTGTGTATTCAAGAACATCACTGTAAAGAATTGTAAGCTCGGTACATACAACAATCGTTGCGGTGGTATCGTTGGTTGGACTGGTTACTATAAGAACGAGACTGACGAGACTGTATGTGATTTCGTATTTGAGAATATCAACATTTGCGATGATGTAGTTCTTGGTGGTCTTTGGGGATCATTTGACTCTTCAATTGGTGGTGTGATGGGCCAGCTTAACTCTGGGGTTACATCTTGTTTGCTCAAGG
>JAFOYS010000062.1 GCA_017391435.1 Alistipes sp.
ATACAAGTTAGGTACTGCTGTCATCTGCGCTGATGGAAAAATTGACCCTGTGTGTGCAAAGCCTTTGTCTGACTTTTTCTACGGAATCAACGGCTTTAATGATGAGGCTATGCAGCGTGTAGCTGACTACGCCAATAAGAATGAGTCTATGACAGCACCGAGGGCGGTTGAGTTGGTTGTCAACTTTGACATTGATGCCAAGAAGAAGATTGTAAATCTCTTGGCAAGTATCGTACGCGCGGAGCAGACTCTGTCAGAGAAAAAACTCGAAATGTTTAATGGTCTCAGAAGCCTCTGTGGCCTGCCAGAGCCTGATGAACCGATTGCAGATAACTCTGAGGATGTTATTGCGCCGACATTCCTCGTTGCAAAGACAAATGGCCTTGCATATCCGTTCCAGAGCAAGGCGGAGGATTGGCGTGAGTTAGATGCAGATATAGCCGAGCATATCGGCGCGGAGCGTACGGAGGTTGTCCGCTTCACTGCACCGCTAAATGCGCTGTCAAAGCGTTTAGGTCTTGTAGACTGCCACCTTGTATTCCTCGTTGACCGCAATGGCTATCAGAAGGAAGACATTGGCGACAATATGACCGGAACAATTCTCTACGGCTCAGGCCACGAGATTTTGGGTAACATCGTCTTTGCTCTTGAGACCGATAAGGGATATGAAATCAAGGGCTTCACCTCTGCAAGACTTATTGAGGATGCATATATTGCGATTAATGCCGCCGTAGGAGAACTTTTAAGACTTGAGTAGTATGAGATTTATGAGGCGCGACTTCTGGGCTATTATGCGCTTAGGTCAACTATTTATCAGTAAGAGTAACAACCCTCAAAATGAGGCGGCTGCAAAGAAACTTGTCTATGGACTCGCATCGTTCCTCTCGCCAGAGGATATGGATAGCGTGGTGCGTATAGGCGGTATGCTGGACTTTGAGTCTTCTGTAGCCACACTCTCTATTCTTGGTAGTGAGGAGCAACAGTGGGCCAAGGAGCTTATCTATAGCATTGCCACCATCGACGGCGAGATGAACGCCGACCAGGCAAAGATGTGGGAGTATATTGAGAATAATACTGGGTTTAGTCTGTAGCTGTTGGCTGTAAGTGAATTAGAATTATCTCCCTATATTCCTTAAACTCCTTAAACTCCTTAATATATTTGCAAGACCGTTTATGACTGACACTCCTCTAATCAAACCGCAGGGTGACCACCGAAACCTAATATGTTATCGTAAGGCAGAGTTGATTTACGACATCACCTACTATTTTGCATATTCGGCATTTGAGCGTGGCGACCGTACAATAGACCAGATGGTTCAAGCGGCGCGGTCGGGTAAGCAAAATATTATTGAGGGCAATGCAGATATTGAGACCTCAATAGAGATGGGTATAAAACTTATCAATGTTGCTAAGGCGAGTTTCAAGGAGCTACTGGCGGATTATGAAGACTATCTGCGTGTTAATGGCTATGAGCAGTGGAGAGCAGACTCCGACAAGTTTATAGCGATGCGCAGACTCGGTAGTGACAGCAATAACCAGCCTATTTTAGATGTTGCAAAATCGCGCTCACTTGATACAGTAGCCAATATGGCAATCATACTGCTCAAGCAGGAGGATTATCTACTGCATAAGCTACTGACATCACTCTCTGGCCAGTTTCTTGATGAGGGCGGTTTCAAAGAGAAAATGCATCGTATGCGTGTAGAGCGCAGAGGAAAAAATTAGCAGTATGGAATTAGGGTGATTAGTGAGATTAGGGAAGTTAAAGAGATTAGTGTTTTTATCCCTATATTCGTTAAATTTATTAAACTCCTTAAATTCTCTGTACAGAATACTAAAACAGTAAGCACCTCACAACAATTTGTGTAGGTGCTTGCTGTTTAGAGGTTGAATCCTTCATAATGTTAAAATTCACATATTGCGATATATCTGCGTGAGTTATTTCGTGAACATTTCTGCCATTCA
>JAFOYS010000063.1 GCA_017391435.1 Alistipes sp.
AGGTCATCTGCGTTCATTGCAAGAGAGTTTGCCTTGCAGTATGGAGCAAGCTCCTGTTCGGTCATATCAATAAATCCCTCAAGGATTGGTACTGGGCGAATCTCAGCCTGCTCGTTATCTACAAGACGAGACAGATCCTTCTCACGAGACTCAACTGCGTTGATATAATAGCGCTTTACAGCCTCGATATCTGCCTCGGTTACACCAGCATCAAAGATAAGCAACTTTGAACTGCGGATTCTAACATCTGCAGTAGGCTCAATAAGGCGAACACAGTCAACAGCAGATGATGCGCGCTGGTCAAACTGACCAGGCAGACACTCTACTGCGAGGTACTTCATACCCTCAAGTGGGCAATCGTCAGTAACGCGGTCAGTAACAATCTCTCCAAAGACTGAATAACGACAACGCTCAATAAGCTCTGGAGTAAAACCAAAAAGGTCGTATACATTCAGTACACGAAGAGACTTGATAGTAAGACCAAGGTTCTCGTTCAGCTCACTCTGCAATGCAGAGGCCTCAACCTGAAACTCGGCATATTTCTCAACAAAAATTCTATAATTCTTCATATTACAACTCTGCTGAAAGTACATTCTCGGTTTGCTGCTTGCGGTACTCAATAAGGCGAGCCTCAAGCTCTGGATCTGTCAGTGCAAAGATAGACGCTGCAATAAGAGCCGCATTCTTAGCACCATTGATTGCAGTAGTAGATACTGGAATACCACCTGGCATCTGGACAATTGAAAGAAGTGAATCAAGACCACCAAGAGCTGAAGTCTTAATAGGCACACCAATAACAGGCACTGTTGTAAGACCAGCAGTAACACCTGCTACGTGAGCTGCACCACCTGCACCAGCAATAATAGCACCAATACCACGCTCGCGTGCTGTTGTTGCATACTCAAACATCAAATGTGGAGTACGGTGTGCGCTGATTACTCGCTTCTCATACTCAATACCCAACTGCTCAAGGGTCTCAACTGCGGCCGACATAACACCCCAGTCGCTTGTAGAGCCCATAATAACTGCTACCTTCATAATTTTATCTATGTTTAGTTAATAATTTTCTATCAAAAAAGGCCACCACAACACAACGGTTGCAGTGGCCATATTTCACACATTTACACACTCCAGTCCACAAACAACTGCACACTTTGAGCGTATTTTCTGCAGATGCACACCTCCGCAAACACCACATCGGGAAACTATCCCCGAGTGCGCCACAGACTGATAATGCACCAAAAATCCTTTCATAGCGCAAATATACAAAACTTTAAGGGGACAGAAAAATTTTCTGAGGACTTTTTTCAACACTTTTTCAACGAATCCAACAAAATAAAAAATTTTAACTTTTTTATCACAAATTGTTGGGAGTTTAAAAAATAATATCTACCTTTGCACAAATAAATTCTACCGATGAGAGCCCACAACAACATTTCGCTTCACGGTCCGATTTCTTGCAATGTGCAGTTCGGGCTTTATGGTGGCAAAGTGTGCGGTCTGTGCGGCAATATGGGATAGAGTGCGATTTAGAGCGAGGTGCGGTTGTGCCTCGCTTTTTGTTAAGAAAATATATGTTTAATAGATAAAATTTGAGTAGATTATGTCATTTTTAACCGAGAGAGTTCAGCAAGAGGGTTTAACCTTTGACGATGTGTTGCTCGTACCTGCATACTCAGAGGTACTGCCACGCGAGGTAAGTATTAAGAGTCGCTTTTCACGCAACATTACACTCAACATTCCTATCGTTTCTGCAGCGATGGATACTGTAACTGAGGCACCTATGGCGATAGCTATCGCTCGTGAGGGTGGTATTGGTGTTATCCACAAGAATATGTCTATTGCCGAGCAGGCAGCTCAGGTACGCCGAGTAAAGCGTGCTGAGAATGGTATGATTTACGACCCAGTGACAATTACAGGCGATCAGACTGTTGGCGACGCTCTTGCACTTATGCGCGAGAACAAGATTGGTGGTATTCCAGTGGTTGACAGCGACCGTATGTTGGTTGGTATTGTTACAAACCGCGACCTTCGTTTCCAGAAGGATATGAGCCGCAAGATTGAGGAGGTTATGACCTCAGAGAATCTTGTTACTATCACAAACCCAGAGGCTGAGGATGTAACAGAGGTACTGCTTCGCAATAAGATTGAGAAGCTCCCAGTAGTAGATGCTGAGGGTCATCTGGTAGGTCTTATTACATACAAGGACCTTACAAAGGTTCAGGATCATCCAAATGCTTGCAAAGATAGCAAGGGTCGTCTTCGCGTTGCTGCAGGTGTTGGTGTTACTGCCGACTCTATGGATAGAGTTGACGCTCTTGTTGCTGAGAGTGTTGATGCTGTTGTGCTTGACTCTGCTCACGGCCACTCAAAGAATATCGTTGCACTGCTTAAGCGCATTAAGGAGAAGTATCCTCAGCTTGATGTAGTTGTTGGTAACATTGCTACTGCCGAGGCTGCTCGCTATCTTGCTGAGAATGGTGCTGACGGTATCAAGGTTGGTATCGGTCCTGGTTCTATCTGTACTACACGAATCATCGCAGGTGTTGGTGTACCACAGCTTACAGCTATCTTTGATGTTGCATCTGCCGTAAAGGATATGGATGTTGCAGTAATTGCTGACGGTGGTCTGCGTTACTCTGGTGATATTGTTAAGGCTCTTGCTGCTGGTGGAGACTGCGTTATGTGCGGCTCAATGTTTGCAGGAACTGAGGAGGCTCCAGGTGAGACTATCATCTACAACGGTCGTAAGTTTAAGACTTACCGCGGTATGGGCTCTATTGATGCTATGAAGGCTGGCTCTACAGACCGCTACTTCCAGGATAGCAATGCTGCTACAAACAAGCTCGTTCCAGAGGGTATTGTTGGCCGTGTACCATTCAAGGGTGCACTTAACGAGACTGTATATCAGCTTATTGGTGGTATTCGTTCAGGTATGGGATACTGCGGCGCTAAGGATCTTGCAACACTGCGCACAGCACGCTTTATTCGCGTAACTGCAAGCGGTGTTATTGAGAACCACCCTCACGACATTACAATTACCCGTGAGACTCCAAACTACACTCGTGGTGAGTAAAACTATTAATTGCAAATAATTAAAACAATATAAATCACATATTAGGTTATGAAACAGGATATGATTGTAATTTTGGACTTAGGTAGCCACGAGAACACTGTCCTTGCTCGTGCTATTCGTGCCCTTGGCGTATATAGCGAGATCTACCCACACGACATTACTGCTGCCGAGCTCAAGGCTCTGCCAAATGTAAAGGGTATTATTATCAACGGCGGACCAAACAATGTTATTGACGGAGTTGAGATTGATGTTCTGCCAGAGATCTACACAGCAGGTTTTCCCGTTATTGCAGCAGGCCACAGCAAGGCTCAGTGCGAGGTTTGCCTACCTCAGTTCAATGACGATGTAGAGGCTATTAAGGAGGCTGTAAAGGGCTTTGTATTTGATGTTTGCAAGGCTGAGGCTAACTGGAATATGACCAACTTTGTAGCAGACCAGGTAGAGCTTATCCGTCGTCAGGTTGGCGACCGTAAGGTGCTTCTTGCACTCTCTGGTGGCGTTGACTCTTCTGTAGTTGCCGCGCTGCTTCTCAAGGCTATTGGCGAGAATCTTGTCTGCGTACACGTAAACCACGGCCTTATGCGTAAGGGCGAGAGCGAGAATGTTGTTGAGGTATTCAGCAACCAGCTCTGCGCTAATCTTATTTATGTTGATGCAACAGAGCGCTTCCTTACAAAGCTAGAGGGTGTTGAGGATCCTGAGCAGAAGCGTAAGATTATCGGTGGCGAGTTTATCCGCGTATTTGAGGAGGAGGCACGCAAGCTTGACGGCATTGACTTCCTCGGCCAGGGAACAATCTACCCAGATATCGTTGAGAGTGGTACAAAGACCGCTAAGATGGTCAAGTCTCACCACAATGTAGGTGGTCTGCCAGAGGATCTACAGTTTGAGCTTGTAGAGCCACTGCGTCAGCTCTTTAAGGACGAGGTTCGTGCCTGCGGTCTTGAGCTCGGCTTGCCATATGAGATGGTATACCGTCAGCCATTCCCAGGTCCAGGTCTTGGCGTTCGTTGCCTTGGTGCAATTACTCGTGAGCGTCTTGAGGCTGTACGCGAGTCAGATGCTATTCTTCGTGAGGAGTTTGCAAAGTCTGGTCTTGACAAGAAGGTTTGGCAGTACTTTACCGTGGTGCCTGACTTTAAGAGCGTAGGTGTAAGAGACAATGCTCGTTCGTTTGAGTATCCTGTTATCATTCGCGCCGTAAACACTGTAGACGCTATGACTGCTACTATTGAGCGCGTAGATTGGGAGATTCTCTGCCGTATCACTGACCGTATTCTTGCTGAGGTAAAGAATGTAAACCGCGTCTGCTACGATATGTCTCCAAAGCCAAATGCAACTATTGAGTGGGAGTAACAAACTCCTGATTTGATACAACAAGGGGATGAC
>JAFOYS010000064.1 GCA_017391435.1 Alistipes sp.
GTGGCGAGGATGGAGAGCATCTCCGCCCAAATATTGTCTTCTTTGGTGAGGATGTTCCGATGTTTGACATCGCAAGCAGAATTGTCGAGCAGGCAGATATACTGATTGTCGTAGGTACATCGCTTGTTGTCTACCCTGCCGCAGCCCTTGTCTACTTTGTCAGGGACAAGCAAGTACCAATCTACCTTGTTGACCCAGGCACTCCAGATATCTCAAAGATTAGCAACCCTCTAAAGCATATCAAATAGCGCGGAGCTATTGGCGTTCCGCAGCTTGTAGAGAAGTTGCGAGCAGAGCTTGAGTGTGAAGAGTAAAAAAAATAGGAACGCCGACCAGCGTTCCTATCTTTTTACTATCAATCATTTAGCGTGTAGCAGAGATTCTCTTGCTCTCAAGCCTGCGACCAAGTTTAAGCGTCTTTGGCTGACCCAATAGCTTACCCTTGCCAAATGATATTTGAGAGCTCTTTGCGCCTGCACTCTGTGCCAAAGGAGCGAGCTCGGCAATACCATTAAATGCCACTGCATCTTCGCCTATCGAGTAGTAGTTATCCGCAATATATGCAGTAAGAATCATAGCCACAAACTTTGGATAGCCTGGCTCGTTTACTCCATAGCGAACAACAGCACGCTTGCCATTCTCAAGCACGCCCGCAATAGCAATACCGTAGTTTCCATTTTCAAGACCGTAGATACTACCATCATTGCTCAGACCGATAAGGTGTACATCGCCCACGCTACCGTCGCTAAACTCGCAATTCTGCTCTACAACCTGTGCAGCAAAGATAATATCGTTGCGCTCTGTAGAGTATAGACCCTCAACAGCAAATGGAAGAGCCTGCAGGCCAAATAGGTTTACCGACTTATTGGCCACCTTGCGGCCTATAATAACCTGATTTGTAACATTATTGTCACCCTTAAACTCCCAATCTCCAAGCCAAGAGCTGTAGAGAGTTGTTGGCTTCTGCTCCTCAATGTGGAAGGTCTGAGATACGGCATAGAGTCCGCTAACCTCGCCCTTTGCTGTAATACCTATTGCCAGAGCAATGTAGTATCCCGGATCGAGATTATCAAAGGCCTCAACGGCACTGCCACGATAGAGCATATCGTTGAGCACATACTTTGTTCCGTAGGCAGAGTTGTATGAGTTGAGATACTCAATCATACTATCTACAATCCCCTGACCAAGGTCACGCAACTTAGATGGGTCGTACTCACTTGCATAGACAACAGCAATAGTATAAGGGTTGTTGTCAGTGCTGTTTACTGTTACAGTATGGTCATACTGCTCCTGATTGACTGTTCCCGCACCCGTATAGGCAATACTCCAAGCGGGATTTGGAAGCATACCCTCGTAGACCTCGTCCTCACTATTGCCATCGCCGCCCTCGCTACCAGCAGAAAGTGTTGTAAACTCTACTGAAGAGTGACTACCATAGACAACACCCTCCTCAGTAAGGCCAAAGGCGATATATCTATAGGTTGTCTCTGGAGAGAGCGGAGAGAGAATCTTTGTGTAGTTCTTGCTGAAAATAAGCTGCGAGCCCAAATCGCCAGCAGTAAGCTCTGCAACAGTCTGGCTAATAAGTTCATCCTCGCGGGTAGCAGTGTCTGTTGTAAGCAGACCATACCAACTATTTGCCGTCTTTCCGTTGTGAGAAACCTTGATTTTTGCAGATGTGGCAGTAATATTCTCCACATCCACAACAAGTGCAAAGTCGCTATTCTCATCGCCACCGTTGCCTCCGCCATTTGGCTCAGAGACCGGTTGACACGCCGACATAGCTATGGCAGCAAAAGCCACCATAGCCAATCGGAAGATATTTTTGATAGAGTTCATACCGTTCTATTATTCGTAGAGTTTATAGAAGCATACAGCACCAAATGAACCATCTGTACAGTAGAACGCAGGGCTTGTAGTAGTCTTATTGTTGTACTGCATATAGCTACGAGTGTTGGCGCCCTGAGCGATAACTGTTGCGGCACCGTCGCTAGCAATTGCTACTGTAAACTTACCGTTATCGTCAAGAGTTGTA
>JAFOYS010000006.1 GCA_017391435.1 Alistipes sp.
AGCATGTTTGATGGATAGAAGTTCATTGCGCCCCACTGGATGAGTACACGATGGTATGCATCTGTCTGGTCAGATGTCCACATCTCCTGGAAGTATGGCATAAAACCGTAGTTCAGACGACCACCACCAGAGGCGCAGAGCTGTATGACAACAGTCGGATACTTAGCACGGATGCGCTTTAGAACCTTCTCAAGAGCAAGCGTATAGTCTACATAGAGGTTGCTCTGAAGCTCCTTTGGAAGATACTGGCTGTGTGCGTTGTGCATAGACATATTGTTGTCCCACTTGATGTAGTAGATGTCTGGATTTGCAGTCAGAAGATCGTCTACAACCTTAAATACGTGGTCCTGAACCTTTGGATTTGTAAGGTCAAGGATAAGCTGAGTCTTGCCACGGCCATATGTAGGCTCAAAGTCTGGATGGCGTAGTACCCAGTCTGGGTGCTTCTCGTATAGTTCACTCTTGATGTTTACCATCTCTGGCTCAATCCAGATACCGAACTTCATACCGTTATTATGTGCAAGGTCTATCAGTGGGCGAATGCCGTTAGGGAGCTTTGTTGGTGCAATCATCCAGTCGCCAAGAGATGTTGTAGCGCCATTGCGTGGATACTTGTCGCCAAACCATCCATCGTCTACAACAAACATCTCGCCACCAAGGGCTGCAAAGTCGCGGGTCATATCGACCATACTTGTCTCGCTGATGTCAAAGTGCACACCCTCCCAAGAGTTGAGCAGAATCTCGCGCTGCTTTGTACCATCAAGCAGCTGGTACTTACGAGCCCAGCGGTGCATAGAGCGAGTAGCATCTCCCTTACCATTTGCCGAGTAGGTAAATACCATCTCAGGGGTTTTCAGACTCTTGCCACCTGCAAGTGTGTAGTCGCTCGCTGCAGGGTTAATTCCACCCATAAAGAGCGTAGGAACGCGGGCAGCAGCGGTGTTGTAGAACTCAAAGTGGGTGTTACCCATCCATACAAGAGTACCGGCAATCACAGGGCCTGCCTGCTCCTCAAGGCGACCATCAAGGCCGAGCATAAATGAGGCGTTGAAGTACTGAGCCACGCGAGATGCGGTAGTAGTAGAGATGTTGTATGTGCCTACAGGTAGTGGCATAACAACCTCGTTATTCTCATTCTTTGTGTTACCCTCAAGCTGCATCAGCACGCAGTTGTCTGACTGAATAGGCAAAACTGCCGACATATACTTCTGAAGTACTATCGACTTTCTGCCGTGGTTGAAGTACTCGGTGTTTATCTTTACAATGTCACAGTCGTCGTATGCTGAGTAGTTTACCTTTACAACAAGGTTAGGATGTGCCACATCGGTGAGCCAAAATGATAGGGTAGAGATTGGACTGCCCTCAATCTTCTCTACTTTGTCTACAACAAACTTTACCGAGTTGTCGCCATCGTGCTGCTTTACGAGCGATGCATATGGAGCATCGCAGCGCGTACCAAAAGCGGGGTAGGCGTCATACTTGACCATTCTGCCAGCAGCGCGAACATCTGTCGCCTCGGCCTTAGCTCCGTAGTAACGGAAGTAGAGTTGCTTGCCCTCCTCAGCGCTCAGAATAATTGAGGTGTTGGGGGTAGAAAGTGTGTAATCTTTTGCTACTGCAGTGCCAAGTGTTGCAAGTAGTAGAAAAAGCGAAAACAGTCTTTTCATAAGTTATTAAGTTTTAGGTTTTATTCTCTTTACTCAACAGTTACCGACTTTGCAAGGTTGCGCGGCTGATCTACATTTCTACCCTTGTTTACAGCAATGTAGTAGGCTAAGAGCTGTAGTGGAATTGCTGTGAGTAGTGGTGTAAGACACTCTGAGATTACAGGAACCTCAATAACATAGTCCGCCATATCGCGCACAATCGTATCGCCCTCTGTTACAATCGCTACAACCTTACCACCACGAGCCTTGACCTGCTGGATGTTGTTTACAGTCTTGTCGTAGACATTGTCCTTGATGGCAATAACTACCGACGGCATATCGTTGTCAATAAGGGCAATTGTTCCGTGCTTCATCTCGGCTGCAGGGTAACCCTCGGCGTGGATGTAAGATATCTCCTTGAGCTTGAGTGCACCCTCAAGAGCTGAAGGGTAGTTGTATCCGCGACCAAGATAGAGGAAGTTGTGTGCGTAAGTGAATATTTTTGCAAGATCCTCAATCTTCTCACTCTGGTTAAGTATATCCTGTATTAGGGTAGGTATGCGGCGAATATCCGATGCTATTGTAGAGAGTGTCTGCTGATCAATTATACCCTTCATCTGACCAATCAGCAGCGACATCATTGCAAGCACTGTCACCTGACCGGTAAAGGCCTTTGTAGAGGCAACACCAATCTCTGGACCTACGTGAATGTAGCAACCAGAGTCTGTAGCGCGAGGAATTGACGAGCCGATAACATTGCAGATACCAAAGACAAATGCCCCTTTGGACTTTGCAAGCTCAAGCGCTGCAAGCGTGTCTGCAGTCTCTCCAGACTGTGATAGGGCAATCAGTATATCCTTGTCTGTAACAACAGGGTTGCTATAGCGGAACTCGCTGGCATACTCAACAGCAACAGGTATGCGGCAGTAGTCCTCAAAAAGATGCTTGCCTATAAGTGCTGCGTGCCAAGATGTTCCGCAGGCAACGATAATTATACGGCCCGCATTGAGAAAACGCTCTTTGTGCTCAATGACGCCAGAGAGTACAACACTCTGACAGTCAGCAGATATACGACCACTAATACAGTCGGCAAGAGTGCGTGGCTGCTCAAAGATCTCCTTGAGCATAAAGTGCGGATAGCCGCCCTTCTCAAGCTGCTCAATAGACATCTGCAACTCGGTAATCTCAATCTTGCTACTCTCAGTGCTCTTGGCATCGTAAACCTTTAACTCCTCACCGCGCTCAATTACTGCAATCTCGCCATCGTTGAGGTATACAAC
This sequence comes from Alistipes sp., assembly GCA_017391435.1. Classification (GTDB taxonomy): domain Bacteria; phylum Bacteroidota; class Bacteroidia; order Bacteroidales; family Rikenellaceae; genus Alistipes. Next base: position 2,927 of record JAFOYS010000006.1, read on the forward strand.
CTTGTTTGTGTACTCAATAATCGGAGTGGCATCAGAGGCGAGGAAATACTCGTCCTTACCCACACCGATAACCAGTGGAGAAGACTGCCTTGCTGCGATAATCTGATTTGGGTTCTCACGGTCTACAACCGCAATAGCATATGCTCCAACAATCTGCTTTGTAGCCTCCGCTACAGCCTCAAAAAGCGAACAGTTGTGGTTGAGCATAATGTACTCAATAAGCTGTACTGCAACCTCTGTATCTGTCTGACTTACAAACTTGTAACCTCGTTCAGAAAGTGCCTGCTTGAGCACTGTGTAGTTCTCAATAGTGCCATTGTGCACCATTGCAATTCTGCCAGACTGAGAGTAGTGAGGGTGGGCGTTTATGTCGTTTGGCTCTCCGTGTGTTGCCCAGCGGGTGTGTGCAATACCAATAGTGCCACTAAGATCCTTGCTTGCTGCAAAGTGCTCCAAGGCCTCAACCTTGCCCTTTGATTTGTATATGTTCAGCTCGCCACTCTCTGCAACCATTGCAACGCCTGACGAGTCGTAACCCCTGTACTCTAATCTGTGTAATCCCTGAATTAAAATGTCGTAGGCCCTTCTCTGACCTATATATCCAACAATTCCGCACATATGTTTTTTATAGTTTAGTGTCCTAATCAAAAAATGATACTATAATATCCGCGCAAAGATACGCTTTTTTTTCTTGAAAAACAAATGGTATTTTTATGGTGTAACTACTCGGTTGCTCAATTAAATATTTATTCCAAACCAAGCCATATAAATGCTATTTTGTGACGGTCTAGTTTTGCTTTTGGAGGTGCTTTTTAAAGCAATTGGATTGGCTACTACGCAGATAAACAGTGTTATAGATGAAAAACAATCTGCGAACTGCGAAGCAGAGTGTTCTGCGTAGCAAAGCCCCCTTTACAGAACCGACGCCAAACCGAGAACAGAGATAGCTTGCAATCTATGCCGAGGTGCGAAGGAGGAAGAGCCACGATAGTGGGTCAAAGGGGAGGGGAGGTTTTTGAAGGGATTTGATTGGCTACTACGCAGATAAATCTGCTCCGTGACGCCCATCCAGTCCGCTCGCCGCGGGGGCCCTTGCAAAGGCTGTGGCGCAAATGCTCCTTCGGAGTAATTTTTTGTTTTATATCCTCAGCCTTTAGTGAATAAATTCACGCGGCGAGGATATAAAACAAAAAAACTTCTACCGTTGGTAGAAGTCATTTGCGCTTTGTCGCCTTTGCGGAGGATACTGGATTCGAACCAGTGGATACCTTACGATATCGGCAGTTTAGCAAACTGCTGGTTTAAGCCACTCACCCAACCCTCCTAATATGTCTTTTCAATAACGTGGCACAAAAGTACTCTTTTTTTTTGAATCTCCAAAATTATTTTACACTTTTTTCAAAAAATAATGGTTGCGTAATATTTATACCTAAGTTTATAATAGGAATTAACTTACTTTTTCTAACTTTGCATAAAACTAATACCAAGCTAATATGAAGAATGTTTATCTATTTGCCATTAGTGTGTTTGTATTATTCAGTGCTATATCTTGCACAAGCGATAAGGTTATTATAGACAAGGAGTTACCTGCGGGAAATATCGTTTTTGAACGCATAGTAAACGACACTGTGTATGTCCACCAGGAGTTGCGAGGCTCTAAAAAAGCGTGGTTTTATTGGGCATTCCGCGCACGAGGTTGCCAAGGTAAGACACTAACATTTGTATTTACAAAGAGTTTTTCACTC
>JAFOYS010000065.1 GCA_017391435.1 Alistipes sp.
AGAGATAGGTGCTGTCATTTGCTCCCGGAGCACCCTCGGGATGATACTGTACAGAGAAGAGCTTGTCCTTGCGGCACTCAACTCCGGCAACCATATTGTCAAGCACTCCGCTGTGGCTAACCTCAAGGCCTGTACCCTCAAGACTCTGACGGTCTACAATGTACTCAAGGCTCATACCTGTAGTCTCAATACGATTTGTAATAGTGTTGCGTACTGGACGGCTTACGCTGCGGTTACCCTGACTCTGATGCTCACACTTTGCACCATATGCAAGGGCAATAAGCAGATGACCAAGACTGATTCCCATCATTGGAAGTGTGCCCTTCAGCTCCTTAATAAGCTCTACAACCTCAGGTACGCAGTATGGTGAGCCTGGACCGTTTGAGATAAGTATGCCGTGTGGGTTAAATGCGCGAATCTCCTCAATAGGGGTGTTGTAAGGGACAATAATCACATTGCAACCACGACTATTAAGCTCCTCGATAATTGTGCGCTTAACACCGCAGTCAACCACAACAACATCGTACTTGTGGTTTGGCGTGCGAGAGTACCAACGCTTGCGGCAGCTAACCTTAGCAACAACATTGCTCTGCTCTGGGGCGCTGTTAATAAGCTCAAGGGCCTGCTCAACGCTTGTCTGTGCATCTACAATAGCTGCTTTCATTGCACCCTTGTCACGAAGAGTCAAAGTAAGTGCGCGAGTGTCAATACCATAAATACCTGGAATGGAGTTCTCCTCCATAACCTCGGCAATGGTCTTGGTAAAGCGGAAGTTGCTTGGAGTTGTACAGTACTCGCGTACTACAAGTGCTCCGAGAGCCAACTGCTTTGATTCAAAGTCCTCATCGGCAATACCATAGTTGCCAATCACAGGGTAGGTCATAACAACCATCTGGTCTGCATATCCAGGATCTGAGAGAATCTCCTGATAGCCCACTACAGAGGTGTTGAAAACGATGTCGCATACAGTATTACGGTTGGCACCAAAGCCGTAACCGTAGAACTGCTCACCGCTCTGCAATACTAATTTTTTGTCGGGTTGTGTCATTGTATAGTTATTATTGTTTAATTTTTCTTATGCTTTCCAAACGGTTTTGCCACCGTAGAGTGTTAGTACACACTTGCCATAGAGCTCCCATCCCTCAAATGGAGTAGCCTTACCCTTTGACAGGAACGACTCTGGCTCTACGGTAAATGGGGTGGTGATATCAAAAACGGCGATATCTGCCCTCTGACCCACAGCGAGTCCTCCGCCAAGGTTGAATATGCGGCGTGGATTCTCGCTCATCAGCTCAATAGCCTTCTCTATTGTGATAACACCCGTCATAACAAGCTTTGTGTAGATAACCGCAAAACTTGTCTCAAGGCCTACAACACCCATTGCACTGCCAGAAAGACCCTTGCCCTTCTGCTCGGCAGTGTGAGGTGCGTGGTCGGTAGCAATAACCTCAATAGTTCCATCCTTGATACCCTCAATAAGGGCAGCTCGGTCTACAGCAGAGCGGATTGGTGGATTCATCTTGAATCGTCCATTCTCCTCAATATCCATATCTGTCATAGTGAGGTAGTGTGGTCCAGTCTCGCCAGTCATAGGTAGTCCACGACGCTTTGCATTGCGTAGAGCCTCCACGCTACCCGCAGCAGACATATGGCAGATGTGGTAACGGCAACCGCTCTTCTCTACCAGCTCCGTGTCGCGCGCTATAGGGCCCCACTCGCTCTGGCAGCAGATGCCCTTGTGGTTGTGAGCGGCAGCATACTCTCCATCGTGAATATATCCACCAAAAAGGAGCCTCTCATCCTCACAGTGTGCCGCAAGGATACCCCCTGCAGCAGCTATACGCTCCATAGCGCTGAGCATAGTCTGCTCGTCCTGAACGCCCGTACCGTCGTCAGAGAAACCTACGCAGTGTGGCATAAGGGCCT
>JAFOYS010000066.1 GCA_017391435.1 Alistipes sp.
CGTAAGGGTATACCATACAAGATTTACAAGGGAAACTCATTCTATGACCACAAGGAGATTAAGGACCTTATGGGTTATATCCGCCTTGTGATAAATCCGAAGGATGACGAGGCCTTTAAGCGCGTAATTAACACCCCAGCTCGTGGTATTGGAGATACGACCGTTGAGCGCATTGCCGCTATTGCTCAGAGCCGCGACTGCTCTATGTGGGAGGCTATTGACACCCTTGTAGAGGAGTCTCCTGCGGGTAGTGTTGAGCGTGCTATAATTAAGAAGGTTACCGACTTTGTCTCGCTCATTCGTACTGTTGCCCTTGAGCGCGAGCAGAAGAGTGTCTATGAGTTTGGTCTTGAGGTGGCAACACGCTCGGGTCTGCTCTCGCACTACCGTCTGCAGAACACCCCAGAGGCAAAGTCTGCTGTAGATAATATTGAGGAGTTGCTCAACTCAATGCAGGAGTATACAGAGCGCACAGAGGCAGATATTCGTGCTGGAGAGCGTGAGGAGTTTGATATGCCTACAATTGAGGAGTGGTTGCAGAATGTTATGCTGATGACCGATATGGATAACGAGGATCCTGAGAGTAATAATAAGGTTACGCTTATGACTGTCCACTCGGCAAAGGGTCTGGAGTACAAGTATGTATATATTGTCGGTTGTGAGGAGAATCTCTTCCCAGCAATGATGTCGCTTGAGAGTCTTGAAGGTCTTGAGGAGGAGCGAAGATTGTTCTATGTGGCCCTTACGCGAGCAAAGAGCCTCGCTACACTCACCTGTGCCGATATGCGTATGCGCTGGGGCCAGATGAACTTCTCTACACCAAGCCGATTCCTTGCGGAGATAGACTCTCAGTATGTAGAGAGCGACTTTGACCTTCGCGGCACTCGCCGAAATCGTGAGCTAAATATTGACGATGGCGAGGATGCGCTGACCACATTGCGTCGCCGCTACGATGTACGCAGTCAGCAGAGACAGAGTCAGGGTCAGAGCTTCCGCCCTCAGCAGCAACCAAAATCACAACCACAGCAGCCACAGCCACAGAGACCGAGCTACAATACAGAGCGTATGCGCCGTGTGGAGAGTAGTGCGTCGGGAGCAACAACCGCTCAGCCGTGTGCATACTCTGTAGGGCAGAGGGTCAACCATCCAAAGTTCGGAAATGGAACAATTGTGGCTATAGAGGCTCTTGCAACAGACCATAAGCTGAAGGTTGACTTTGGAGCCTTTGGTGAGAAGACCCTGCTTGCAAAACTCGCTAAACTTACTGTGCTATGACACCGCTCGTCTCGGTCTGTATGACCACCTATAACCACGAGAAGTATATCTCACAGGCTATTGAGAGTGTGCTGTGCCAGCGCACCACCTTTGGCTTTGAGGTGGTTATAGGCGAGGATTGCAGCACCGATAACACCCTTGCTATTTGCAAAGAATACGAGGCACAGTATCCCGACCGTGTGCGCGTTGTGGCGTCAGATAGCAATATAGGTATGCACCGTAACTACCGCCGAACTATTGAGGCTTGTCGCGGTAAGTATATAGCTATGTGCGACGGCGACGACTGGTTTTCGGATGAGAATAAACTACAGATGCAGGTAGATGAGTTGCTGAACTCTGGCGCTGATATGTGCTACACCCGCTCTGTTCGTAGTGGCGAGGATGGTAGCAGCGCTATTTACCCTGAGGGTCGCCTGCACACAACTCTGGAGGATATGCTTATCCTCAACACAGCCGAGAATTGCACTACCCTTGCTCTCAAAAGCAAGATTCTGCAGTACTACCGCGAGGTTGAGCCTCAGTCAAAAGATTGGCTTACGGATGACCTACCGATGTGGCTCTGGTTTGCCGCTACGCAGCGCATTGTAGCCATAGACTGCGTTACGGCCGTTCATCGCGTGCTTGCCACAAGTGTCAGCCATAGCCATAAGTGGAATAAACAGCTCGACTTCTGCTACTCGCTTGATAGCATAATGCTCTGGTTTGATGAGCGTTATAATAATAGAAACCTGAGCCACTTCCTCTCTCGCCGCCGCCAAAATCGCGCCCTTTGGCTGCTCTCCTACCACGGCTCGGTTGGACAATTTCTCAGTACCTGGTCTCACTGCTGCAAGGAACATCCACGCCTTGTCTTTAACATCGCCTCTTATGGTCTTTTAGCCAAAAAACTCCTCTGGCGTATGTGGAGGTAGGCTATAGGAGTTGTTTTAACCCTCCTTACTTCGTTCTTTGTGGCTGTTTTTAGTTTTTGTCACACAACCTCTTTGTCAAATAGTCCGCGCTATGTGACTGCAGAGTTTGCGCGCCAAATTCCAAAAAACATCTCACAAATAACATCGCAAGAAAGATTAAAACCACTCCTGCCAAAAACTTTGTGAAAACAGACACAGTATAA
>JAFOYS010000067.1 GCA_017391435.1 Alistipes sp.
AGTCTTCGTGACCGAGGAGTGATAGGTAGTAAGGTCTATGCTCTTGGAGGTATCTCGGCGGATAAGTTGCAGATAGTAAAAGATTTAGGCTTTGGCGGAGCGGCGATGCTTGGGGCAATGTGGACCGAGCAACTGACACCGCCTGTGGTGATGACTATAGCGGGGTCGGATAGTAGCGGCGGAGCGGGAATACAGGCAGATATAAAGGCTATTTCGGCGCTGCGAGGTTTTGCTGCTTCGACAATTACTGCCGTAACGGCGCAGAACACCTTGGGAGTGAGTGCAATCACTCCACTTGCGCCAGAGATGATTGAGAGTCAGGCTGTTGCAGTCTTTGATGATATGGGTGTTAGCGCAGTAAAGATTGGAATGGTGCATAATAGCGAGGTTGTTGAGGCTGTGGCAAGGGTTATTGAACAATACCGACCTCAGTATGTTGTCTGCGATCCGGTTATGGTGGCCACAAGTGGTGCAAAGCTTATTGAGGATAGTACTATTGACACACTTGTTACAAGACTATTTCCACTCGCTACGCTCATTACTCCAAATCTTCAGGAGGCGGCAGTGCTTGCAGGTGAAACAATTGTCAGCGTGGAGCAGATGGTAGTCGCTGCACAGAGGCTCAGCCGTCAGTACTCTACGGCTGTGCTAATCAAGGGAGGTCATCTTGTAGATGGGATAATGTGCGATGTGCTGTGTAGCGAAAACAAGATATATACCTTTGAGAGTCAGAAGGTTGAGACAAAAAACACGCACGGTACAGGGTGCACTCTCTCCTCGGCAATAGCAACACTTTTGGCGCACGGATATAGTCTGCCAAGTGCCGTCTCTCTGGCAAAGGATTATGTTACTCGGGCGATAGTAGCGGCAAAGGATCTAAAGCTCGGACACGGCAATGGCGCGCTATGGCATTTTGAGAAATAGAGAAAAAATGGGCAAAAGACTTTGTACTTAAGTACAAAAGCACTACCTTTGCCGATTATGAACTCACTCAAACAAATTTTTCTTTCATTCGGCATACTGCTCTCGAGCATACTTGCATACACAACGGCTACTGCACAGGGTGCGGCTGCTCGTGTTACTGTAAGTGGCACCGTAGTATCAGCTGAAGACAATCAACCGCTGCTTGGAGTAGCGGTTGTTGTATTAGAGACGATGCAGGGAGTTACAACAAACTTTGACGGTACCTACACCATTGAGGCCGCAGCGGGGAACACTCTGTCGTTCTCCTTTTTGGGCTATAAGGAGGTGGTGTGGAGTGTACCTGCATCTGAAAACAACATTACTCACAACATTGCACTGCACTCTGAGACTGAGGCTATAGACGATGTTGTTGTTATTGCCTATGGCGTGCGTAAGAAGGGAACTATCACCGGTTCTGTCTCTACAGTGAAGATGGAGAAGGTCGAGAAGACCCCTACGGCAGCCTTTGATCAGGCTCTGCAGGGTCAGGTGCCAGGTCTTACGGTTATGTCCAACACGGGCGAGCCAAGCGCAGCGGCAGTGATGACTATCCGCGGAACAAACTCAATTAACTCGGGTACCGCTCCGCTCTATATCCTTGATGGAGTGCCTATTGCTGCAAGTGACTTTAACACTATCAACCCTGCAGACATTGAGTCTATCTCGGTACTTAAGGATGCATCGTCAACATCTATCTACGGTGCGCGTGCAGCCAATGGTGTTATTGTGATTACAACAAAGCGCGGAAAGGCGGCTGACCGCCCTCGTATTGAGTATCGTATGCAGCTGGGCTTCTCACAGGTGGCTTGCGGAAAGTGGGATCTGATGAATACTGCCGAGCGCATTGAGTATGAGCGCCAGATTGGTATGGATGCTGGTCAGAACTACCCACTGCTCTCTCAGACAGATATAAATTGGATGGATGTGGTCTTTAACTCGTCGGCTTTGTTGCAGAACTATGAGCTTGCTGTGTCGGGTGCAGATGAGAAGACCTCGTACTATATCTCTGGTGGCTACTATAACCAGCAGGGAACAGCCTTAGGCTCTGGCTTCCAGCGTTTTTCAACGCGCCAGAACTTTGAGCGCAAGGCTGCTAAGTGGCTCAAACTCGGTGTGAGCAATATGCTCAACTACCAGCTCATCCAGCAGGCAGATGAGGGTGCTTATACCCTTGTAACCCCAATCTCGGCGGCAAGATTTATGATGCCATACTGGAATCCATATCGCACTGATGGTACTACGGCATCTATTGCTGACGGTAGCTGGCGCGGAAATGGTCAGAATCCACTGGAGTGGCTTGAGCATAACCCATTGACATTCAAGAAGTATAAGGTTATCTCTACTCAGTTTGCAGAGGCTACACCTATTGAGGGACTAACCCTTAAGACACAGTTTGGTATTGACTACTCGCATACTACGGGCTTTAGCCAGTCGCTGCCGAGCTATGCTCCAAATCAGGGCCAGGGCTCTGCTTCGCGTAGCTCTACAGATAGTTACACCCTTACTATCACAAACACTGTCAACTATCGCTTTGATATTGACAGGGTTCATAACTTCAACTTCCTTGTCGGTCAAGAGGGTGTTGATAGCCACTATGAGGCGTTCAATGTCCTTACGGCGGGTCAAAATAACGATAAGCTGACAAACCTCTCGTCTGGTACTCGCGCTAACTCGTGGGGTGATACTACCGACTCGGATTATGGCTTTGTCTCATTCTTTGGTCGTGGTGAGTATAACTACGACGACCGTTATTTTGCAGATTTCTCTGTGCGTACTGAC
>JAFOYS010000068.1 GCA_017391435.1 Alistipes sp.
CAGAGAAACATTATCAAGGCACCGAGGCAAATTCGCGCACTTCGGAGGAGGAGTGGGCAGATTTCTCTGCGCACTACTACGACCAAGTCCCCCTTTGCCAAAGGGGGATTTAGGGGGAATGTCAATATTTTCTACTATTCTATATATCAGCGTGTTTTCGGCTTTCTGAGACCTACGGAGTAGGTGGTGCGGAAATAGTAGCGCCCGAGAACTTGTTCTCAAGGGCGACTGCTATTGACGCAACAACAGCTCTGCTGTCAGAAAGTCGCATCGTGTTGTCTGAGACTGTTCACGAGGTGACGACGACGAAAACCCTATAGTTTCGTCGTCGTCACTTCGTTCCGCTCGTACTAACCGAGCATCTTTTCGAGGCTACTGAGGGTCATACCCTTAAAGTCGGTAATGATATGCTCCACGCCATCGGCAGCAAGGGCCTCTGGTGTTGCAGTGCTTGAGAGCGCAACGACCTTACAGCCAGCAGCCCAGCCAGCCCTAATGCCCGAGATGGCATCCTCAAAGACCACGCACTCCTCTGGAGCAAGACCCATACCCTCGCAACACTTGAGGAATATCTCTGGGTGGGGCTTGAAGTTCACGACATCGTCACCGCAGACGCATCCGTCAATCTTATCATCAAGCTCTGCACCGCGCCAGATAAGGTCAATATTGAGTCTTGGTGCTGCCGAGCCCACAAAGCACTTTACACCCTTAGCCTTAGCCTCTGCAAGTAGCTCTGCAAGGCCCTCTGTAAGGCATACTTTGTCCGCATAGAGTTCGCGATAGATAGCCTCCTTCTCGTCAGAGAGGTACTGCAGGCCATACTTATCAATAACCCACTGAGGGGCTATAGCGAGAAAAATCTCATCGTTATGTCGGCCATAGAACTTGTTTGTCACAGGCTCTAACATCTCATAGCCAAGGCGCTCAGCAAGAGTCTTAAACGCCATCATATGGTACGGCATATTCTGAATCAGCGTGCCATCCATATCAAAAATTAGTCCCTTAATCATATCATCTATTTTAAAAACATACTCTTCAACTCCTCCAAAGTCACTGCCCTATCCTCCACACGACCTATAGCCCTTGGGATAATCAGGTGCAGCTTGTCGCTCTCGCGCTTCTTGTCCTTAGCAATAGCCTCCATAAGGTCAGTAGTAAATGGGAAGTGGACCGTAAAGCCGTAACTGCTAAACAGAGCCTCAATACGCTCTGCCTCAGAGCTATCCATCAGACCATTGCTTGCAGCCATACGGGCCACCATAACAGTACCAAAAGCAACAGCCTCACCGTGGTTGTAGTAGTTGCTTGTCCTACTCTCAATGGCGTGGGCAATAGTGTGCCCAAGGTTAAGCACGCGGCGCAGACCTCCCTCGCGCTCATCGCGACTAACGATGCTGAGTTTTATCTGTGCAGCCGCAGTCACCACCTGCTCAAGGGCAGCAGCATTAGCCCTCCAGTACTCTATACTCTTCTGCTCAAGCGCCTTAAAGAGCATCGGGTCACAGATTATTGCCGCCTTGATAACCTCCGCCATACCGGCACAAAACTCACGACCAGAGAGTGTTGCAAGCAGAGTGACATCAGTTATAACGAACTTAGGCTGA
>JAFOYS010000069.1 GCA_017391435.1 Alistipes sp.
AGTCCATATCGACAATCAGCACATCTATCGGAATATCAAGGCTGCGCATCTGACCTATCAAATCACGCAGCTCATTGTCCGAATACTGCCAATATCTACTCCACCAATAGCCAAAAGCGTACTTTGGTGGCAGAGGAATACGACCCGCAATAGAGATATAATCCTTAACCGCCTGCATATAGTCGTGACCATACGCAAAGAGGTATAAATCTTGATAATCACCCTCTGGGCGGCACTCTACCCACTTCTGCCAATGTGACGGAGTGTCAACAAACAGATGGCGAGAAGAGTCATCAACCACACTCCAACCGCTACGAGAGATAATTCCAGGCTCCATCGGATCATTTGGATTAAGATTCCATCCATCCGCCTTATCGAGCGTACGGGTAGTACCCATAAGGTTGAGCGAGTCTTTATCGCCATAGTGCCAAACGACCTTTTTATCTCCAAGCATAAACTCTGCAGAGAGATTTTCTGCGGAGAACTTTGCACCTTTACGATAGGTTAGCGTAAGGGCAGAGGTACGAATAACAACCTTACTGCGGCTATTTGTAACCTTAAACTGAGGCACTTCTGTCTGACGATTCACAAAGGTCAGTGTCGCGCGATCCTCAAAAGCACCTTTTTCGCTCCACTCCATACGGATAAGCTGCGGTGTAAGCACTGTAAATCTTGCATTTCCAACCTCAACAACAGCCCTCTGATCTGCCTTTGGGTTATTCTCTGCTACTACAGCTATCGGTAGCAAGACTACCGTTATAATGAACAATAGTTTAACAATAGGTTTCATAGGTTTATAGGGTTTAGTTTAACTTTCTGACAATTACATTAAAATTCTCAAAACCCACAACCTCAATCTGCTCACGATGGTCAATAAACACATCCTCAGACTTTGCCTCGTAGATCTTGCCGTTAATATTAACCTTTCCCATAGGCGAAAGGCGAGAAACTGCTACTCCCACAGCTCCAACACTCAGTTCGCTCTCAGGATGAGGCATACTTGTAGAGTCAATCTGCTGCTTAAGAGCAAAACACTGCCAAGTCTTTGCCCTTAGTGAGAATATAACAGAGATGAGTGAGACCAACAGTACAATAACGATAGTAACCACACCAGCCATTGTACCTAAATCTACAAAGGCATACCAAATTGCACCTCCATAGCAAGACAGAGCCAAGATTGCTCCAACAGTAACACCTGGCAGCAATACCAGCTCAGCTACAGAGAATAGTACACCTAACAAAATTAGCAAAATAATGTACCACATAATATATAATTTTAAGGTTCTACTTTACAGACTTAACCTCTACTTTCAGAGCGCTATTCATTGCAGCTACCTCTGATGCAACAAGCTCCGCATCGGCCTTAGAGGCAAAGGTTCCTACAATAAAAGCAGCTCCAACTCTTGAGAATCGCGCCTGGTCATTTCTAATACCAATATGTGCCTTGACATCATCTGGCAGGGTAGTGACACCTGTAATCTCAAGATTATATCCTAAATTTTTACTCTTCCACTCGGCTATATTTGAAATATACTCTCCATCAACCCACATAACAAGCTGAGGGTCGCGGAATCCGAGTTTCTTAAGATAAGCGACTCCCTGTAGAGCCTCCTCTTCACTTCTATAGCCACCAACAAAGTAGGCATACTTTCCATCGTGATACTTATCTGTATAGGAGAGTGGTGTAATACCCTTAAGAGCAGTTAGAT
>JAFOYS010000070.1 GCA_017391435.1 Alistipes sp.
GAGTAGATGTCAATGTACACGCACAGAAGATTGAAGTCCGTTTTGCCGACACAGATGCCATCTGGCAGATTATCAACGCCGCTGTGCGCGAGACACTTGCCAAGACAGGCTCTATACCTATGATGGACTTTGAGGTTGAAGATTTGATTGATATTCCTATTGCCACAACGGGCATTGAGTACCAAATGCCAAAGGCCACAACCTGTGACAACTACAACCCATTTGCGACAAACAATACTCCAGCAGATAGCAGAGTAGCAAGGAGTCCAAAGTTTGATATTGTCCAGGACTTTGACAGTCGCACCGCAGGGCAGGATTTCAGCATACCGTCAATTGAGGCTTTTCCGAGCAGTGAGTTTGACTATATAGAGCCTCAGGCATCGGAGCAGTATATGGAGATGGAGTCCAGCGCAAGCAATAGCATCAGCGCTGTGCACTATATCGGTCGCCGTTACGCATCTATGATTATGGGTGGCGTACTTACAGCCATAGACCTCACTCGCGCCCGTGAGCGCATACTCTACGACCGTTATTTAGCCACTCTTGACGGCGGAAAGAGCGCATCACAGCAACTCCTCTTCCCGCAGAGCCTTACACTGTCAGAGGCCGAATACTCCCTTCTTGAGGAGTGGATGGTAGATTTTGCTGCATTGGGCTTTGATATTACTCTGCACACCGGAGGCGTTATAGATGTCAACGGCATCCCTTCGGATATGAATGCCGAGAGTATTGATACGACAATCTACCAGCTACTGCAGACCCTTGCCCTACCGCATCAGGTAGAGACTATGCGTCGCGAGCAGATGGCTCTTACCCTTGCTCAGAGTCAAGTGGCTGGCAAAGTTCAGTATAGTCAAGTAGAGGCAGAGAGTATTGCTACCCAGCTTGTTGAGTGTAAAGATTGCTACCACACCCCTACCGGAAAGAGTATTGTAACCTTTATAACGCTCGAAGATATACAACAGAAATTATCATAACAAAAATAGAGACAATGAATCCATACTTTAAGACTCCACCAGCAGTAAAAAACCTAATAATTGCCAACTGCTTAATATTCTTAGCGACATATCTTATCCCACAGGTAGATAGTCTTCTGGGCAGATATGGACAGCTGTTTTGGATTGGCTCACCACTGTTCCACTCATATCAGTTTGTGAGCTATATGTTCCTGCACGGCAGCTTTAGCCATCTATTTTTCAATATGTTTGCGCTATGGATGTTCGGTCGCACGCTTGAGTATGAGCTCGGCACAAAGCGCTTTTTGACATACTATTTTGTCTGCGGTATTGGTGCTGCACTGTTCCAAATGCTCGTGGCTTGGGTCTTTGGCGAGATTGGTTTTACTATGCTCGGTGCTTCGGGTGCAACAATGGGTCTGCTGATGGCCTTTGGTGTTATGCATCCTAACAATCAGATATTTGTCTTCCCTATCCCTATGCCTATCAAGGCAAAGTGGTTTGTTGTTGGATATATAATTCTGGAGCTGTTTCAGGGTTGGGGTGTCAACGATGGCATTGCCCATTTTGCACACGTCGGTGGTATGCTCTGGGGCTGGGCACTGCTCTACTATTGGAAGAATAAACGCATAATCTACTTCTAACAATGGCTCGCACAAACGGATATGTATATCGCGACTATCGCAAGGGTAAATCGGGCAAAAAGAGAGCATCTTTTAAGCGTAGATTTCTGATCTTTGTCATTGATGTGATTATGTTTGCCATATGGCTTGTTGCCGTGGCAGGTACAATCATCTCGCTCATCACCCCGCACTACTCTCCAGAGAGGCTCGGCATAGTGTCAACAGTGGTTCTGGGCGCACCTATTATATATATGGTATTGCTCTGCACACTCTTCTACTGGATTCTTCGCTGGAGATGGAGTCTTGCACTGCTATGCTTGGTAGTTGTTACTGTAGGCAGCTTCTCGGTAGGTAAATACTATCAAGTTTACTTCAAACAGCAGGTGCCACGCGCCTACCCTGACGATGTTATAAAGCTTATAAGCTATAACATCTGCAATGTCAACACTCCGCAGATTGTAGATACAATAGCCAAGCATAAGGCGCAGATAGTCTGCCTGCAAGAGTATAAGTCAGACTCTGGCGAGGTGTGGAATGGCCTTGTAAAGTACTTCCAGCTAAGAGATAACCGCAAGCTCAGCTCTACCGTAAGCGGGAATGCCGACTTCTCGTGCGAGATATTTACCAACCAGCGTATTATCCGCAAGGGACTTATCGACTCTCTGCCGCGCTTTAACGCCATATGGGCAGATATCGTGTGTAGTAAGGATACAATCCGCGTTATCAACCTGCACCTTAAGTCTACCACTATCACAGCTCAAGATATTGAGTTTGTGGAGGGTCATAAGTATGTGCTTGATAGCGCCCGCAACTCAAAGATTAAGGGTATTGCCGACAAGCTTGTAGAGAACAACATCTACCGCAGCGCACAAGCTCGCAAGGTGGCGCAGTTTATTGAGCAATCGCGACCAATGAATATTGTTGTCTGCGGAGACTTTAACGACATACCGCTATCGTACACCTATAAGACCGTTGCCGAGGGGCTTACAGATGCCTTTACACTTGCTGGTGCGGGATATAGGTACACCTTTAACGGCTTCTTTAGGCTTATGGCCATTGACCATATCCTGGTTAGCGAAAAGATCAATGCCCTATCCTATACGGTAGACCACAGTATAACACACTCAGACCACTACCCGATAGTTACTCGTCTGAAGGTAAACAAGATTTTAGATTAAAAAACAATAAAACACAAACATTATGATTTTAGATTCAATCAAAAATGCAGAGCTCTACTACGCTCTCAACCCACGCTTCAAGGCAGCCTTTGACTTCCTTGCACAGTGCAACCCTAAGACCATCTCTGTCGGCAGACACGATATTATCGAGGACGAAGTCTTTGTAAATGTTATGGAGATAGATCTCAAGCCGCGCTATGAGGCACTGCTTGAGGTACACGACAAGTATATCGATATCCAGGTGATTATCGGCGGGGCAACAAAGGAGGAGTTCGGCTGGTCAGAGCGCAAGGATTGCAAGAAGCCAAAGGGCGAGTTCAACACCGAGAAGGATGTGCAGTTCTACACCGACGAGCCACAGACCTTCTACACAATGCGCGAGGGTCAGTTCTCAATTCTCTACCCTGAGGATGCACACGCCCCAATGCTCGGCACAGGCAAGATCAAGAAGATGATCTTCAAAATATTGAAATAAAAAAACACCAAAAAAATTTGCTTTCATAGTTTTTTTGACTACCTTTGTTGTCGGAAATATAAGGCAAAGATGACTAATATATCCAAATATAGCTTGAATATCCCTCTCCGAAAATTCGGGGGGGGGATTTTAAGTGCTTATAAATCAATAAGTTACACCACCCAGAAAATTCTTTAGGCGACAGGAGCAATCTTGCCGCCCGAACTATTTTGTACATATACTTATTAATTTATTTTTTTAACCATTAACCAATTTAACAAGCATTATGAAAAACATTTTTCGTATTGTGATGGCTGTGGCTATTCTGTTCACAGCATCTTGTGCCAAGGAGGATATCTCCTCTACTATTGGTGGCGGTGAGGTTGAAGTAACCTTTACTGCAAATCTGGCAGGCATTGGTACCCGTGCTATTGCTGACGGTACTACTGTTGACCGCGTTTATGTAGCTATTTTTGATGCTACATCTAAGACTCACCTTAGCGAGTTGACTCTCCCTGAGGGTTATCCAGTTTCTAACGGTCAGGCTTCTATGACTGTTGTTCTTTTGAGAGACAAGAAGTACGACCTCGTATTCTGGGCTCAGAAGGATGGCACTGGCGCTTACACCCTTGATTTGGCTCATCGCAAGGTAAAGGCAAACTACGGTGCAGAAGCTAACAATGAGGCTCGCGATGCATTCTTCCGCATTGACAACAACTGGGTTGCTGGTGTAGGTTCTACTACATTTGAGCTTCGTCGTCCATTTGCTCAGATTAACGCTGGTAACTCTGACGCTGATGTAAAGTATGTTGATGCTAACGGTAGCGTTATCACTAAGAGTTCAATGACCGTAATTACTGAGATTTATGACACACTCGACCTTACAGACGGTTCTCTTACTGGTAATGAGGTTTCTGCTGAGTTTACCCTCGCTGCAATCCCTTCTCAGACTATCGCTGGTACAGTTGACCCAACTCACGATGCTACCCTTAACGCAAGCGCTGAGTACAACTACCTTGCAATGAACTATCTGCTTGTAAACGACCGTCAGCTTGTTGACCTCGTTTTCAACTACACAGATGGCACAACAACATTTGAGCGTAAGTACTTCCAGGTTCCTGTTCAGCGTAACTACCGCACAAACATCCTCGGCCAGCTTATCTCAAGCCCTTACGAGTTCGAGGTTGTTATTGACTCTGACTTTGAGAAGGACGAGCAGGGTAACCTCCTTCCTGATCACACAATTATTATCGCTGGC
>JAFOYS010000071.1 GCA_017391435.1 Alistipes sp.
ATTACTACGCAAAACAAAGAGTTTAATGAATATAGGGAGTAATTCTCCTTAAATTCACTAAACTCCTTAAACTCACTATAATTAGCCGCAAGGCTATCCTAAATCCGAATAATCCAAACTTAGAACCACACGCGGTAAGGACAGTAGGTTTGAGTGCCTGTACGGAGAAGATCGTTCTTAAGGGTCTGGTAGTCAGAGCATACAGCCTTAAGGTCGTTATCCATAGTAGCGGTCTGAATCTGTGCGCCAATGCTCTGTAGGAATGCTGTCATAGGATCCATCTCTGGAAGAACCTCCTCAATGGTGAAGTTATCAGCAACACCAGCCTTCTCTGCAGCGATGCTGATAGCGGTAGTTATACCTCCGTTAGCATCTGCAAGGCCAATCTTTACTGCATCAGTTCCGCTCCATACGCGACCCTCAGCAATCTCAAGCACCTTCTGTAGCTCAAGGTTACGACCTGCAGCCACCTTGGTTGTAAATGCTTCGTATACCTTATCCACAGACTTGATAAGCAGTGCGCGCTCTGAAGCTGTAGGCTTACGCAGTGCTAAACCAAGTACGCCTGCGCCATAGTCAGCAGATGGGTTTGTCTTTACAGTGTCGTAAGTAACACCGAACTTGTCTTTGAGCATCTGTCCGCCCTCAAGCATAATGCCGAACACACCGATAGAGCCTGTTACAGTCATCTGATTTGCTACAATAGCATCTGCAGGGGCAGAGATGTAGTATCCACCGCTGGCAGCATATGCGCCCATAGAGATAATGACAGGCTTAACGGCCTTTAGTAGCTCAACCTCTCGCCAGATAACATCACTTGCAAGTGCGCTACCACCTGGAGAGTTAACACGCAGTACAACAGCCTTGAGGCTCTCGTCCTTGCGAGCCTTAGCAAGGGTGTTTGCAAGTGTTGTGCCGTAGATATTTCCGTCAATAGCCTTATTCTCGCCATCAACAATTGTACCCTCGGCATAGATGATACCGATTTTTGGAGCAGAGTGCTTCTTACTATCCTTGCCTACCACAGAGCAGTAGTCACCAAGGGAGATAAACTCAAACTCGTTCATAAAGTTGCGCTCAACACCATACTCTGTAAAGATATCCTCCATCTGGTCGCGATAGATAACACCATCAACGAGCTTGAGCTCAAGAGCCTGATTAGGGAAAAGAGTAGGGGTGTTGTCGGCAATCTTGTTCATAGCCTCAACACTAATACCGCGGGCCTGAGCAACGGTAGTATTGATAGTATTCCACATACTATTACCCAGAGCCTCAAGCTGACGGCGGTTTGCCTCAGACATCTTTGTAAGCAGATAAGGCTCAACAGCGCTCTTATACTTGCACACTGTAGGACGGAAGGCCTCGGCGTTGATGCCGAGCTTGTCAAATGCACCCTTGAAGAAGAGAGTTGTTGACGCTATACCGTGCCAACTAAAGCTGCCCTCAGGCTGGATGTAGATCTTGTCGGCTACAGAGGCAAGGTAGTACAGAGTCTGTGAGTAGTTATCGTTATAAGCTACGATAAACTTACCAGAGCTCTTAAACTGCACAAGAGCTGCGCGAATCTCCTCCAACGCTGCAGAAGAGACGCTTCCAGTAGCAGAGAAATCTACATTGATATAGATACCCTTGATACGCTCGTCAGTAGCAGCAGTCTCAATGCTTCTGAGAACCTTTAGCAGTGGCAGGGTGTTAGATGTAGACATAGACATTATATCCATACCTGAGAATGGATTGAATGCTGGAGAGTCTACAATGTTGTCTTTAAGATCAATCTTGAGGATTGAGTTTGGCATCACTGCTGCAACCTCGCTGCTGCCCATACTGCCAACGACGCCGATAAAAGTGAAAAGCCAAAATAGACCAGAAACTACACTACCTACAACAACGGCAAGTAGAGCTGCCCAAAAAACCTTCATAAATTTCATACCTTAATATATAATTAATGATTTTATGTAACAAAGATATGAAAAAATTTTGTACTGTATCAAATTTTTTAAAAATTATTCGATGTAAAAATTGTAAGTAGTTGCGCGAAAAAATGGCTCTTTGTTGAAAAAAATAGGTTAAAAATGTTATCTTTGCGTAGGGAAAAGTTTGAATTTGTAATCTTTTGTCTGCGTAAAAATATTTAAAGGTTTGAAAATCAGTGTAATATAACGATAAATAGATTAAACTATGTACGGAAATTTCAAAGAGTTTCTGGAGAGTGAACTTCAGAGTATTAAGGATGCCGGTCTATATAAGACCGAGCGAGTGATTTGCTCACCACAGAGCGCAGAGATTGAGGTTGCAGGTAAGCCTTGTCTAAACTTCTGTGCTAACAATTATTTGGGACTCTCTGACAACCCTCGCCTTATTGAGGCTGCAAAGAGTGCTATGGATAGCCGTGGTTACGGAATGTCATCTGTGCGCTTTATCTGTGGCTGTCAAGATATTCACAAGCAGTTGGAGCAATCTATTGCTGACTACTTTGGAACAGAGGATACTATTCTCTACGCAGCTTGCTTTGATGCAAATGGTGGTGTGTTTGAGCCGCTGTTTACAGAGCAGGATGCGATTATCTCTGACGCGCTAAACCACGCATCGATTATTGACGGAGTTCGTCTGTGTAAGGCAGTTAGATACCGTTATGCAAATGCAGATATGGAGTCGCTTGAGGATTGTTTGAAGCGCGCTCAGGCACAGCGTTTCAGAATTATCTGTACTGACGGAGTCTTCTCTATGGATGGAAATGCCGCTCCGCTGGATCGTATCTGCGAGCTTGCAAAGCAGTATAATGCCCTTGTTATGGTTGACGAGTGCCACTCTGCAGGTGTTCTTGGCGCTACAGGTCGTGGTATTACAGAGCTTTACAACCTTCGTGGTGAGGTTGATATCATCACAGGTACTCTTGGTAAGGCGTTTGGTGGTGCTGTAGGCGGTTTTACTACAGGTCGTAAGGAGATTATCGATATGCTCCGCCAGCGTTCTCGTCCATATCTGTTCTCA
>JAFOYS010000072.1 GCA_017391435.1 Alistipes sp.
AGGGTGATGGTAAAGAGTACCAAGACCATATTTTTCAATGAACTTTCCATACTGCCCTCCTACTTTACTGCGCCGAAACGCTTTGGTTTAATATACTTGTTAATCAGTGGCACAGTGCTGTTCATAATAAGAATAGCGAACGACATACCCTCTGGATAAGCACCCCACAGACGGATACACATTGTAATTGCACCGATGCCGATACCGTAGATAACCATACCCTTTGTAGTCATTGGGCTTGTTACATAGTCAGTAGCCATAAAGATAGCACCGAGCAGCGCACCACCAGCAAGGAGGTGGAAGAGTGGGAAGAGCAGGTGCATTGACGGATCCTCAAATCGGATACCTGCAAAGATAGTTGCAAATACCGCCATTGTACCAAGCACCGCTACTGGAATATGCCAAGTGATTACTCGGCGCATCAGCAGATATGCAAAGCCCAGAAGCAGAGCCAGAGCCGAAATCTCACCGAACGATCCACCCATAGCACCTGTAAACATACCAGCAATGTCAAATGTTGCAAAGTCTACAAGACCACCCTTAGCAGCACCGAGTGGCGTTGCACCAGAGTATGCATCAGCAAAGCCCTCCAGAGTTGGTGTAGGGAACGATGTCATCTGCACAGGGTATGCAATAAGCAAGAACACTCGGGCAGCGAGCGCAGGGTTGAAGATATTCTTACCAAGACCTCCAAATGGCATCTTAGCAATGCAGATAGCAACCAACGCACCTATAGCAACAATCCAGAGCGGAATGTTTGCAGGCAGGTTCATTGCCAGCAGCAGACCGGTAACTACTGCCGAGAGGTTGTTTACAGTCACAGGCCCCTTAACAAGGTACTTCTGTACCAAAAACTCAAACAGAACGCAACAAGCAACACTTACGGCAGTAATTGCAAGCACATTCCAGCCAAACACCCTCACCGAAACCATTAGCGCAGGTAGCAACGCAATAACAACATCGCCCATCAGACGAGCTGTTGAGTAGTCGCTATGCACGTGCGGCGCGGGTGAAACGAAAAATTTATTTGCCATAACTAAGGTATGTCCTATAAATTAGTTAAAATATTATTTCTTCATATTTCTTGCTCGGATAATGCCCATAACGGTCTGCTTACCCAGTCGGATGTAGTCAAGAAGTGGAATGTTTGCTGGACAGGTAAACTGGCAGCAACCACACTCAATACAGCTTGTAATATCGTTACTCTCCATAGCCTCCCAAGCCTTCTTACGAGCCTGCTTTGAGAGCAGATATGGCTCCAGACCCATAGGGCAGGCCTCTACGCACTTTGCACACTTGATACAAGGGCTCTCTACGCCACGCTTAGCAGCATCGCCAACCATAATTGTAACTCCAGAGCAACCCTTCATCACAGGCATAGCAATGTTAGACAGTGCGCGACCCATCATAGGTCCACCATTGATTACCTTTACATCGCCCTCTGCAAGTCCACCACACTTTGCAATAAGCGCCTCTACTGGGGTGCCAAAGCGGGTAAGAAGGTTCTTTGGAGATGCAACTGCAGCACCTGTAACAGTGACAACACGCTCAATAAGTGGTTTGTTCTTCTGTACAGCCTCATATACGGCAACAGCAGTTGAGGCGTTGCAAACTACAGCACCAACATCTATCGGTAGTGCTGGTGGTGCAGGAACCTGGCGAGCGGTTACGGCTGCAATAAGTTGCTTCTCGCCACCCTGTGGATACTGAGTCTTGAGCATCTGAACTTTGATATCTGTAGCCGTGCCGACGATTGTCTGTAGGTGCGCTACTGCATCTGGCTTATTTGCCTCTACGCCGATAACGGCATTTGTAACACCAATGGCGCGCATAAGGATGCGTGTGCCGACAACAAGCTGCTCACCGCGCTCAAGCATTGTGCGGTAGTCAGATGTAAGGTATGGCTCGCACTCTACACCGTTGATAATCAGTATCTCAGCCCTCTTGCCATCAGGAATAGATAGCTTTACGTGGGTTGGGAATGTAGCACCACCCATACCTACGATACCAGCCTGCTTAATCTTCTCAATGATAGCCTTTGGCTCAAGGTTGCACTCTGTCACAAGGGCCTCTGTGCGGTCAATAGCCTCATCCCAAATGTCATCCTCACGCTTGATGGTTATCATCATCTGGCGAATGCCCTGACCATTTGGCTGAAGGTCTACCGCAGTCACTGTACCAGAGATTGGCGCGTGGATATTTGCCGACATAAAGCCTGTAGCCTCGGCAATCATCTGACCAACGACAACCTTGTCACCCTTCTTTACAATTGCTGTAGCGGGTGCGCCAATATGCTGAGAGAGGGGAATGTTGACAACATCGGGCAACTCCATAACCTCTATAGCGCTACCTTTGCTCCACTGCTTATTGTCTGACGGATGTACTCCGCCCATAGGAAATGTCTTTGCCATACTACTTCTCCTCCTTTACTTCTTCTTTTTTAACTAATGGTGCCAGACCAATCATTGTAATTGCACCTGTAGGACACTCGCCAACGCACTTGCGACACAGACGACACTTTGTACTGTCAATAAAGGCGAGGTTATTCTCAACGGTTATTGCGCCAAACTCACACACCTTCTCACACTTGCGACAGCCGATACAGCCAGCCTTGCAGGCCTTCATTGTCACAGCACCCTTGTCCTTTGATACGCAAGATACATAGATAGCGCGATTCTTTGGCCAACGCTTGCGAAGCTCAATAACTCCCTTAGGGCAGGCAGCAACACAAGCGCCACAAGCGGTACACTTGTCGGCATCTACCTCGGCAAGACCTGTCTGAGGGTTGATGTGGATGGCGTCAAAGGCGCAGGCTACAACGCAGTCGCCATAACCGAGGCAACCGTAGGCGCAACCAGTCTCACCAGCATAGAGAGCCGAAGCAATGGCGCACGATGTGCTACCGTCATAGCAGTTTGTTCGAGCTCGCTTCTCGCAGCTACCACCACAGCGTACTGTAGCCACCTGCGGCTCCTTCTTAGGAGCTACCTTGCCAAGATACTCGGCAATCTTAGACATACATTCATTGCCACCTACAGAGCAGTAGAGCGCCGAGATGTCGTCACTCTCTACAAGTGCAGTAGCAAGACCGCGACAGCCTGGAAAACCACAACCACCGCAGTTTGCACCCGGAAGCATCTTCTCTGTCTGGTCGATGCGAGGGTCCTCTTCAACCTTAAACTTCTGCGCCACGAAGTAGAGGACTACTGCCGCTACAACGCCGATAATGCAGAGTGTAAGGATAGTGTAAATTAGTGTTGTCATTACTCTTTGTGAATTGTAAAACTTATTTTTTGTGCTAATCTCTCTCTACAGAGCCAAAGTACTCCGTAGTATAGTGCTAATGATGATAACGAAAGCAGCGCTGCAATGCCCTCTGTGGTGCCTAATGCCACTGCTACGGCCAAAACTGCTACCATAACCACCGCTGGCACTGCATAACAGAGCGCTACGGCAAGCAGTCCCATCTGAGTTCGTGTTGCCACCCTGACGCGCTCTCCGACAGTGTAGCTTGCAGCCTGAGGCGTGGTGACAAGGATGTTTCGCGTGTTTGTCTCTCGGCCCAACGAGCAGGCGCTGCGTGAGGCGCAACTGCCACAGGCCTCGCTGCTCTCTACAGCAACAGTCACCGTATCCCTAAAGATGTTGATTACTGTGCCCGTATGTGTTACGCTATTAGTCGCCATACTTGTTAATCAGAGGCATCAGACGCTCGTGACCGAAGGCGCACGCAGAGAGACGAAGCACAGGTGGGAACTGGTAGCGCTTCTTCTCATTCTTCATAATCATTGCGTGAATCTTCTCTACAACCTCCGAGTCAAAACCGGCGTTGATAATCTCCTCGCGGTGCTGTCCCTGCTCAATCATTCGCATAAGAATTGCATCTACAACCTCATATGGAGGCAGGATGTCGCTGTCCTTCTGATCTGGACGAAGTTCAGACGATGGCTCCTTTTCGATAATAGAGGTTGGAATAACATCGTTCTGTGTACGGTTGATATATCTTGCAAGGTCGTACATCTCGGTCTTATAGAGGTCGCCCGTAACGCTAAACGCACCCGCAGTATCTCCATAGAGGGTACACAGACCAAGTGCATTCTCACTCTTGTTTGAAGAGTTGAGAAGGATATAACCGGTCTTGTTCTGCAATGCCATAAGCATAACAGTACGGATGCGGGCCTGGATATTCTCCTCAGTAAGGTCAAAGTCACGACCTCCAATAACAGGCTTGAGTGTATTGACCATAGAGGTGTAGACCTCGGTAATAGGTAGCACGCTGTACTCAATACCAAGTCGCTCTGCAAGTGCAGTAGCATCCTCTACAGACTGATCTGGAGAGAATGGCGATGGCATAAGCAGTCCGCGAACATTCTGCTTGCCGAGTGCTGTAGCAGCAATGCAGGCAACAATTGTCGAGTCAATACCACCAGATAGACCTACGCAGGCCTTTGTATAGCCATTCTTGTGGAAGTAGTCACGCAGACCCATAACTGCCGCGCGGAAGTTAAACGGTGTGCGGTCGTGGCTAAATAGAGCCTCTGGAAGTGCACAAGGCTCGTGCTCTATATCGGTGTCGTAAATAGCAAAGTCCTCAGCAAAGTCCTTCATCAGCAGTGTTAGGTTACCCTTGTTGTCCATAACACCAGAAGTACCGTCATAGACAATCTCGCCAGAGCCACCAACCTGATTGATGAACACTACGGTCTTTGACTGAACAAAGGCCACATTGTGAATAGATGAGTAGCGGCGAGACATAACACCCTTGCCATATCTGCGGGCGTTGATGTTGATGATTATATCTGCTGTGCGAGGGAAGTTCTTCAGGCGGCGGAAGTCATCTCCAACAACAAGAGCCACCTTCTCACCAGCAATAAAGAGGGTCTCAATACCTGTGCCCGAAGTGAGGAATCCCATCTCGCGGCGAGCAGTTATGTGCTTCTTTGTTACGCAGTGAGAGATCTTACCGTCTCGCATAACAACTGCGGCGCTCATAGTTCCATCTACAGAGAGTAGCGGCGAGCCGACAATTGCAACGATAGAGTCGCAGTGGCGAGCAATGCTCTCAAGGGCATCCTCACACAACTCAAGGAATGTGGTTTTACGGAGAAGATCAAATGCAGGAGTTCCGCTAACCGCCTGCTCAGCAAAGAGTACTACATCAGCACCCTCAGCCTTTGCACGCTCTACTGCATCTATGATTTTGGCAGTGTTGCCATTAATGTCACCAATGGTGTAGTTTAATTGCGCAAGAGCTATTTTCATCTCTTATACCTATTTTAATTATAATCAACGCGCAAAGTTAATTATAACAATCCAAAATTCAAAATTTTTAGGACTTAATAAGTATCTTGTAGCTCCAAGGGGTGATATCGCCCCACATATGTTCGTAGAGTGTGGTTGGTTTGCCTGTCATAGCGTCAATGTACTCGCCGGCGTAGATGCCTGTGTGGAAGTCGCCAAAGAGTGTGTATGGCGAGAGGTTTGCAATGACCACTACTCGGTTGTTATCCCTTTCGCGGACAAAGGTCATTAGACAGTCTGGAGCATTGTTGTCTATCTCAATAAAACTGCCACCCTCATCTGCGCTGCGTAGTGCTATGTTGTTGTTATTGATAGCACATAACTTCTTGTAAAGCTCTGTATATCTGTTACTTTCAAAGGTTGGCATAGGGTCGCGGTCAAAGAACTCAAAGCTGTGGTCGTAGCCATACTCCTGTCCTGTGTAGATTAGCGGTAGAGAGTTTGGTAGTAGGAATGTAAGGGCTGCCATTGGCTCTACAGCCGCGCCAAAACGGGCGAACTCACTGCCAGACCAAGAGTTCTCATCGTGGTTTGAGGTAAATGTCATTCTCATACTCCACTTTGGAAAGCGGCGACGGGTAGTGTGGATAGTATCGCGCAGAGTCCATACACGAGTTTTAGACTGTGCTACATCGCACATTGCGTGGTGCAACTGCCAAGAGTAGCAGGCATCAAAGGCGTTCTGAAAGAGGTTCTCCTCCTCCGCCTCGGCAAGTAGAAAAATATCTGGCTTAATCTGATTAAGTGAGTAGCGCACAACCTGCCAAAACTCTATCGGCATAAGCATTGCCATA
>JAFOYS010000073.1 GCA_017391435.1 Alistipes sp.
GAAAAAAATTTAAAAAATTTGCGAAAAAATTGTCTATAATGGGCAAATGGCTTGATAATCAGCGGTTTATGGTTTAGAAATTTTTTGGTACGGTTGGTTATCAATTTTTGTTACAGGGGCAAGATTTAGGTATTTTAGCATCTGGTCGACCACAAGGATATCTGTTTTTGTATGGTTATCACCCTTGATATCCTCATATTTTTTGCCGACATAGTCTGGCAGAGCGACGCGATATTTGCTCTTTTCGCGCAGCTGAGGGAAGATAACATCTACAGCTTCGCCATCTTTATCCGTAACAATGGTATAAGGTGTCGTGCTAAAGAGGTCTACGCGGTGTGACTCCTTGCTATTTTTAGTATCGTTAAACTTTGTGATAATCATCTGTCGCATCTGGGCAGGGGTCATTGTGATAGTATGTATCTTTGACTCAAAAGGCTCAAGGTTATACACAGTGGCGAGTTTAACATCTCCAGCGTCGTGATGACGCAGGCGGATGCCTCCGTAGTGGTAGAAGCCAATTTGAGCATTGGTAGCCTGAGCGACAACCTTTGTAATCATATTAGCAAAGCCTGTGTGGGTTACGCTATCTGAGAACTTACCAACAACGGCGCCAAGGACAGGATCGTTCTCTATGCGGTTGACAATCTCGCGAGTTGCGCTATCCTCCTGATAGTCCTCAAGGCTGATATTCTCGTACTCTACAGAGGTGACCTTATTGCCCTTAAGGCGTATACGGGTGACGCCGAGGAGGTTCAGCAGGCGCTCTGTTTGACCCACGACCGTCTGCGAGACAAGCGTATCTACGCGCATATGGGTATGGCCGCCAACAATAAGGTTGTAGCCGCTATTTTTGCTTGCGAATGCTATATCTTTGCTATCGCCCATATGGGAGAGCAGGATAGCTACATCTGCGCCATTACGCTTACTAAGCTCGCGCTCTGCCGCCTGCATAGGGTCAGTAAACTCAAGACCCTCAAAGACCTCGTCACTGCCATCTGGGTGTCCATTGTCGTAGTTTGTCACAACGCCAGCGATAAAGATCTTCACACCATTGCGCATCTTAATAGTTACAGAGCCTGGCAGAGTAGATAGTTGCGGATTGTTGCTCTGCATATTGGCGCAAAGTACGGGGAAATGGGCATAATCTATCGCACCCTGAAGCACTGCGGGGCCCTTATCAAACTCGTGATTTCCCAATGTCGCGGCATCATAACCCGCGTGGTTCATAAGCTCGATGATTGGCAGTCGCCCCTCCAGTCGGTCAATAAATGCGTTACCAGTCCAGCGGTCGCCACCATCTACAAGCAGCGTAGTGACGCTGTCGCGACAGAGGTTGACTGCAGTAACCAGCTCAGGGAAGTTGTCTATAACGGCGTGGATGTCGTTTGTTGACAGCACGACAACCTCGCGCTCGTGGATGTTTGTTCTGTAGAAGAGTATGCCAGCAAGGGCAACGATGATAACAAAGAGTGATACTAACTTTTTCATTGTAGTGCAATTATGTTGCAAAGGTACAAAAATTTTGCAAGTTGCATAAAAATGACTATCTTTGAGAGAACAAAATATTTTTGTATGGAGAATATTATCAAAGTCTACTGCGAAAATAGTACTTCGCATATAGAGGTACCGATGGGTACTACTCTGCTTGAATTGTTGGACAAGCTCACCCTCAAGTTGAACTACACTGTGCTTGCAGCGTATGTTAACAACCGCCTTGAGGAGCTAAACTATCGTGTATATACGCCTATCTCGGTGCGATTTATAGATATCTCGCACGCCGAGGGCCACAGAGTCTATCAGCGTACAGCAGCCTTTCTGTTGCAGCAGGCTATGGAGGAGCTCTTTGCGGACTTTACATTGCATATTCGCCACTCTGTAGGCTCCGGCATCTACTGCGAGGCGGAGGGCAAGCAGGGCTTCAGCGAACTTGAATGCATAGCATTGGAGCAGGCCGTGCGAGCTATAGCTGAGAAGAATGTGCCTATTGTTTGCAGCAAGGAGCCAACTGTAGATGTTGTCGCAAAACTTGAGGAGGCGGGATATGCTGACAAGGCTCAACTGCTCCGCTCACGACCTAAACTATACAGCAATATCTACTATATGGGCAAAAGCGTAGGCTACTTTTTTGGTGCTCTTGCGCCGTCAAGTGGCTATGTAGACAATATTGCCATTGTACCATACAGCGAGGGCTTCTTCGTAGCACTTCCGGACCGCACAAATCCGCTGCGATTAGGTCTTGTGCCAAAGGTTGAGAAGATGGCTGGGCTGTTCCACCAGTTCCACGAGTGGATGGATATTGTAGGGGTGGCAACTGTAGGCGAGCTTAATGATCGTATACATCAGGGCGACACAAGCGAGCTTATAAAGATTGCAGAGGCGGTGCACGGCAGACAGTTCTCGCGCGTTGCCGACAAGATATATGAGGCGCATCACCAGCGCGGGGCGAAGGTTGTTCTCATTTCGGGTCCATCTTCTAGCGGTAAGACCACATCGGCCAAGAGAATAGGTATCCAGCTGCGTGTACTCGGCCTTAGACCTGTGCTTATATCGCTTGATGACTACTTTGTAGACCGCGCAAATACCCCATTGGATGAGAATGGAGATTACGACTATGAGGCTCTTGAGGCTCTTGACCTTGCGCGTCTAAATGACGACTTAAAACAGCTTATAGATGGAAAGAGCGTAGAGATTCCGCGCTATGACTTTATAACAGGTACACGCCAGTGGCACGAGCAGCCTCTCAAGCTCGATGAGCGTTCGGTGCTGATTATGGAGGGCATCCACGCACTCAACCCTAAGCTCACTCCTGCCCTTGAGGAGCGACTGAAGTTTAAGGTCTACCTGTCGTGCTTCACCTCTGTGGCTCTGGATAACATTACACGCGTACATACTACAGACAACCGCCTGCTGCGTCGTATCACCCGAGACTATCGCACCCGTGGAAATAATGCCTACAACACCATAGCTCGTTGGCCAAGTGTGCGCCGAGGCGAGGAGAAGCATATCTTCCCGTACCAGGAGAATGCAGATGTTATGATTAACACCTCGCTCTTCTATGAGTTGGGTGTAATACGACCTATAGTTGAGCCAATACTTCGCGAAATTCCAGATACTGAGCCTGAGTATGGCGAGGCACATAGACTCTTGGAGTTCCTTGACAATTTCGTGCCTATCACCACCGACGAGATACCTTTAGACTCCGTTCTGCGTGAGTTTGTCGGCGGTAGTTCATTTAAGTATTAAGCACTGCTTGTTCTCAAATCCATCAACATCTGTTGGTGGATTTTTTTGTTTTTTAGAGCGCTGTGTCAAAAGTTGTCAGTATTATAGGGTTACTTTGTCTCAAAATACAAAAACAGTTATAGTTATGTCATTTTGGGACTGGGTTTTGGCTGCTTGGACGGCCGATAAGTTGAGTAAAGCCCTCTCTGGTAGAGAGAGAGGCGATGGGAGTTATAGATCTTCTGGCCTGAGCTATGAGGATGAATTGATTGAAAGAGAGGAGCTAGAGGATGAGCGCGAGTGGGAGGCGTACGAAAGAGAGTCGGAGGAGGATGAGCGCGATTTTGACAGTAGCTGGGGCGAAGTTGATAGGATTTGGGATGATGATTTTTAGTGATGAACGCCGTAGAGTAATTTTGTAGTGCTCTTTTGGTGAGTAAATAGCCAAAGAATCTTCATAAATTTTGAAGTTTGGATAGCTTTTGCTACCTTTGTATATTATGACAACTACTCTACTTATAATCATCACCTTTGCAACATCGTTTATCGGTGCGGCAGTTATTCATCCTTACCTTGTAAAGTTTGCTAAGGTCAAGAATATTGTTGACAACCCAAATACCCGAAAGCTACAGCTTAGACCCGTACCGGTGTTAGGTGGTCTAGCAATCTTCTTCGGCATTGTGGCGGGACTACTTGCTGCCCACACCGTTATAGATTCATCAGAGCTGTTTGTGATAATCTCGGCAATGATGATTATGACCTATGTCGGTGCGCTGGACGATGTGCTCGATATTTCGCCGATTATTCGCCTTATTGCACAGATTATTACAGTGCTTATCCTGGTCTATATCGGCGACTTGTCGCTCAACAACCTGCACGGTCTGTGGGGCGTGGGCGCTATGCCTGAGTATATCTATGTACCGCTGACTGTTGTTGCAGTGGTGGGTATAATCAATGCGCTGAACCTTATAGATGGCGCGGATGGCCTCTTTTCAATATTCTGCGTTAGCGTCTGCACCATCTTTGCAACTATCTTTCTTGCCGCGCAAGATTATGCACTCTTTGCCCTTGCCGTAGCTGCTATGGGCGCGCTAATCCCATTTTTGCTCCATAACGCCTTTGGTATAGAGTCTAAGATGTTTGTCGGCGACGGAGGCTCACTGCAGATGGGTGTCGTGCTGTCAGTATTTGTTATGGAGGTTATCAGCAATCCAAGCTATAGCACCATTACTCAGCAGAGCAATATTGCCCTTGTGCCTTTTGTGCTTGCGACACTCTCTATGCCGGTCTTTGATACTCTGCGAGTTATGACAGCTCGCATTGCCCGCGGAATATCCCCACTTATTGGCGACAAGACCCACCTCCACCACCTATTTATCGGACTTGGAGTCTCACATATCGGCACAGCGGTGCTTATCACACTGCTTAACCTTGCAGTCGTTGGACTGTGGTACCTATCTGCACAACTCGGCGCAAGTGCAGATGTGCAGCTCTATGTTGTTATCGCCGCATCTCTGCTTCTAAATTGGGGTATCTACTATGGCGTTCAGCTTCTTGACCACCTCTACCCAGAACAGATGAATCGTGCCCGAATCTGGAAGAGCCACCATCGCCCCAGCCGCCGAATATTTGACTTTATGAGAAAAATAGTTGACAAGATGTAGATAAATTGAAAAAAATGTATTACTTTTGCGCATCCAAATTGGCAAATAGCTAATACATAGGACGATGGTTCCGTAGCTCAGTTGGATAGAGCAACAGCCTTCTAAGCTGTGGGTCGTGGGTTCGAATCCCGCCGGGATCACTGAAAGGGAAAATCGAAAGGTTTTCCCTTTTTTGTTTTATATCAACAAGTTACAAGCGCAACGCGCATAACTCTCTGAAACAGCGCGATTTAATTTGTCGCTCTTTTGTCGTGCTTCTGTCGCCTTTGACAAGCAAAATGTCACCCCAGAAAGACATAGTTTAGTGACCTATTAGTGAGAAATTCGTCCAGGCAGTTAGTAGGTCACTATTTTGCCCCTATCTCCCCGACTATTAAATAGTTTGCCAACATATCGCAGAAAGATCCAACATAACTTGCGTGTCCCAAATAGTGATGTTATGTTTGCACTGCAAACCGTTCATTGAGAGGAAGTTAAGCCATTACGATAACGAGTGAGTGTCGCCCCTTGTCGCAACATTGACGCTCGGTGTCGCATTGGTGACCTATGGTGGCGCAACATTGTCACCGAAAAAATTTCTCGATCGGATTTGCACCTGCTACATTTGCAGGCAGCAGAGAAAACACAACTAAAAATTGAGTGAATATGACAACGCAAACAATCAAGGTGCTAATGATAGCACAGAAGAACAAACCAAACGCTGACGGCAAAGTACCCATCTTCGCACGCATTACAGTAGGTAAAGAATCGCGCGTAATCTCCACAAAACTATGGATTAACCCCGATCGCTGGGGAAATGGTAAAGCTCTCGGCAATCTAAAAGAGGATAAGGCAATCAACAAAATCCTCGAAGAGTTGCGTTTTGCCATCATGCAAAAGCACACCGAAATGCTCCGCAGTGGCGAGGAGGTAACCTTCGAGAAACTCAAGCTCGCGTTGCAGGGCAAAGATTATGATGGATCATGCCGCTATTTTGTGGAGTTATTTGACCGCTGGCTTGAGGAGTACAAGAAACAGATCGGCATCTCGACCTCCGAAATAACCTATGGCCGATATGTGGTTGTTAGAAATCGTTTGCAAGAGTACATTAAGAAGACAACCAAAATGGAGGACATCCTGCTCAATGAGGTGACTCCATTCTTCATCACGGGATTCGATACCTATAATAGAAATGAGTACCCAATCGCAAATAACTACGCGATGAAGCAGCTGCAGAAGTTGCGCACTATTTACCAAGTGGCAATTGATAATGGCTGGGCAAAACGAAATCCATTTGCCACTATTAAAATAAGGTACGAGAACAACGAGCGTGGCTTTCTAACCAAGGATGAGCTAGCGCGTATTATGGCAAAGAAGTTCACAATACCTCGCATGGAGCACATGCGCGATGTGTTTGTATTCAGTTGCTTCACTGGCCTTGCACATTGTGATGTTGCAAAATTAAAGCAGGAGAATGTTTACACAGACTCGGATGGTAGAACTTGGCTTAAGACCTTTCGTAATAAAACCGATGTCCCCGTTCACATTCCTCTGCTGGAGGTGCCTCAGATCATCATTGCCAAGTACAAAGGTATGCGCCAACTTCGCGGAAAACTGCTCCCCGTTCCTAGCAACCAGAAATGCAACACATACCTCAAGGAACTTGCAGATGTTTGTGGCATAAACAAAAACATAACCTTCCATATGGCTCGACATACATTCGCTACGACCGTTACGCTGACAAATGGTGTGCCCATCGAGACCGTAAGTAAGCTGCTAGGCCATCGTAGCATACGCACCACGCAGATCTACGCAAAGGTAATCAACGAGAAGATTGCCGAGGATATGGGAAGTCTGGCTACTCGTATTGATGGCAAATTTGAGTTGGCATCGCCCAAGAAAGCAAAGCCTATAATGACTATGGAGGAGGTAATGGAACGCACACGGAGATTGCATCCAGATGGCAACTTCAAGTTAAAAGATGCTGCATGTTATATCTCGTAGCACCTTTAGTATTCACTCTGTCAGCCGTCCCAGCAATGGGGCGGCTAATTTTGTGTGGTGGAGAGTGTAAAATGAACTGTGTCAAGCAAGAATAAAGTTTTATTTTTGTAACACACAGTAACGATGAAAAAAGAAGTAGATTTAGAATTTGCTGTAGATTTGTTATATTTGCACCGATAAATCGAAATTTTATGGTCACTTATTTTGATGCATGTGAGATTCTTGAAATGCTGTCTGAAGCATCTGTAAAGGTGTTTCTGGACGGCGGTTGGGGTGTCGATGCACTTATAGGC
>JAFOYS010000074.1 GCA_017391435.1 Alistipes sp.
AGCCTTAAGGGTTGCGCTGAAGCTCTGACCACCAAAAGATGCACCAAAATTAGAGACATTAACGGTCGTAGCATCGAGCGCTCCGCCAGCATTCTCAACAGCAGCAGTGATATTAATTGCCGTTACGGCCTTTGGCAGGTCTGCATACTTAAAGTTACCATCTTTAACCTTCAGCTTAAGGTTAAAGGCAGGGTAGTTATCTCCACTCATACGACCCTTAACCGCGCCAGTGAGCGAGACATCACCCTTAGCCGTAAGGTTCTTGAAATCCTTTGTATAGAGCGCCGGCACAAGCGAGAGTATATCCTTAAAGTTGTTGTCTGCACAGTTCAGAGTGATATCTGTAACAATATCATTACCCTCAAGAGCAACCCAACCATCCAGAGCAGCCTTGACACTGTTTACAGAGAGTCTTAAATCGTTCAGCGTGTACTTATTGTTCTGCAAATCGGCACCTACGCTACCTACAAGCTGCGCTGTAAGGCCCGAAGCAAACGACTCCTTGCCGAGCGTAAAGGTTATATCAGCAGCCGAAGCATTGATGTTAAGTGTAGTATTTGCTGCCGAGAGGTCTCCAGAGAGAAGCACAGATACGGGCTCTGTGTGGAAGTGCATATCGGCCTGATTGTCAGTGTAGTAAATCTTCGCATCCTCAATAGATAGCATCTTGAGCGCGAGTGTAAACGAAGATGGCTCCTCTACAGTCTGCTCTACAACCTCCTCCGTAGCAGGCTCAGAGGCTGTAGATTTCATAATATCCCAGTTCACTGCGCCATCTGCTGCCACAACGCCGTAAATCTCTGGCTCAAGCAACCACACCTTGCTTATATCAAAGCTCTCACCGAAGATTGAGAACAGATCTACCGCAACCTCAATGCGCTTGCCGGCAATAAGCTTCTGATCTTCAAAAGCCCCTACACCCGTAACGCTAAAGTCTACAAGCTCAAGCGAAGCCTTTGGAAAGTGGCGCAGCAGCGAGATATCAAGCTCTGCAAACTCAACCTTTGCATTAAGCATATTATTTGCCTCGCGCTTAACAATCCCACCAATCTTACCACTAAGCAGCGACGGGGCTATCAGCACAATAGCAATAAGCGAAACCAAAACAATGGCTAAAATCTTCAAAAATCTCTTCATAAATCACATATTTTGTCTCCAAAGTTAATAAAAATTTCTCAAAAAAGAGAATCTCCAAACCCGATTTTTTTCACTCTATCTGCAAATTATCGCACAACAAAAAAATATGGCGTATGCACTGCACACGCCATTAGTCATATCAGAGTCTGAAACTACTTCTTACCAAACAGACGAGCAAAAAAGCCTTTTTTCTTTGGTTGAGCCTCTCTCTGCTTTTCAGCAGCCGCAGCATCTATCAGCTTGTCAAGGTCTATTGTAGGTGCTGGCGTAGCAACCTCTGGCGCTGGCTGCTCTTTGACCTCCTGTTTCGGCTTTGGTTGAGCATCCTTACCAAGATAGGTCACCTTAACATCGGAATAAAATGCACCAGAATCAATCTTTACACGTCCTTGGTCATTACAAATCTCAATCTTTTTTAGGCCACTGCAACCAGAGAATGCACTATCTCCAATCTCTGTAACGCCATTAGGAATAGTTATACTTGTTAGGCTACTGCACTTCGAGAATGCACTTTGTCCAATCGAAGTCACACTATTAGGAATAGTTACGCTTGTTAGGCTACTGCAACTTTTGAATGCACCGCATCCGATTACAGTGACGCTATCAGGAATAGTTATACTTGTTAGACTGCTGCAACCATAGAATGCCAAGCCTCCAATCTCTGTAACGCTATTAGGAATAGTTATACTCGTTAGGCTACAGCAATCACAGAATGCAGAACCTTCAATCTCTGTAACGCCATTAGGGATAGTCACATTTGTCAGGCGACTACAACATTCAAATGCACATACTCCAATCTCTGTAACACCATTAGGAATAGTTACGCTTTTTAACTTTAAGCATTCTCTGAACGCGTGTGTTTTGATAGCAACGACATCGTACATTTTTCTATAGTACTCAACAGCTGATGGGATTACAATCTGCTCGCAGAACTCATCCTCCACACCGCAGACTACAGCCGTTCTTTTCTCCTTATCATATTCAAACTTCAGTGCCATAATAGATTATTTAGGATTGAGTTAATCGTGATTACAAATATAGCAAAAAAATTCTATACATTTCCGATATTAAGCAAAAAGGAGTCTGTCAATACTGACAGACTCTCTTACTCAAATGGTTGAATAAAATTTATTCAGCCATTACTATTACTCAACCTCAACAAGTGTAATATCCTTTGCAAGGACAAAGAGTGAGTAGTGGTCCTTAACGCGTGGAAGAGCAACAGTCTCGCCAGCCTTAACCTCGCGGTAGCATACATACTGAGAAGCAATCTTCTTGCCCTCTGG
>JAFOYS010000075.1 GCA_017391435.1 Alistipes sp.
AGCGTGACAAGGAGATTCGCTATGCAATTGAGCAGGATATACTTGCTATAAACTGCGAGTCTATTGAGGAGATTCACCTTGTAAACGAGCTTGCGGCAGAGGCTGGCAAGGTTGTTAACATCGCCCTCAGAGTAAACCCAGACATTGACCCAAAGACAAACCACTGCATCGACACAGGTCAGGCTGACAGTAAGTTTGGTATCTCTTACGAGGAGATTTTGTCAAGCGTCGAGGATATTCAGTCACTTAAGAATATTGTTGTTATTGGTATGCACATACATATTGGTTCTCAGATTCGTGAGCTTCACGTCTTTGAGAATATGTGCAACAAGGTCAATGTGATTGTTGAGTATCTGACAAAACTCGGTTTTGATATTGAGTTTGTCGATGTAGGAGGTGGACTTGGTATTAACTACGATATGCCAGAGAACGAGCCTATTCCGAACTTTGCATCTGTATTTGCAATTATCAAGCAGCACCTTAAAGTTGGCAACCGTCAGGTACACTTTGAGTTTGGTCGCTCGATAGTTGGACAGTGTGGAGAGCTGATTACCAAGGTGTTGTATAACAAGACAACAGCCACAGGTCGTCGTCTTGTGATTGTGGATGGCAGTATGACCGAGCTTATTCGCCCAGCTCTATATGGCTCATATCACAACATTGAGAACATAACATCTCAGGCAGAGCAGCGACTCAAGTACACTATTGTAGGTACTGCCTGCGAGTCTACAGATGTTTTTGATGAAAATGTATCCCTGCCCGTTACAAAGCGTGGAGATCTGCTGACAATAAAGTCTGCAGGCGCATACGGTATGTCTATGGCCTCAAGGTACAACCAGCACGACCTGCCTGCTGCAGTATATAGCGATGAGTTATAATATAAATGCTATTTTGTTTGTTTTTATATTTTATTTTTGCTATCTTTGCGCAGTTTACAAAACATACATTCACAAATCGCAATTTTATGTCTAAGTTTTTCCATTTCATACTAATGGTTGCCACATTGGTTGCCACATCGTGTATGGGAGATGGTCTTCGTTCGAGTGTTACCTTTGTTGCCGACTTAGGTGGCATAGAGACTCGTGCGATAGCTGATGGAACAACCGTAAATCAGGTTGCTTGGGCAGTCTATGTTGATGGGTCAAACACACCACTTGAGGATATGTGGGGTACAATGCCTCTGACTAACCGTCAGGCAGTGCTCAACCTTCGCCTTGCAACTGGCAGAACTTATGACATTGTATTCTTTGCCTACTACACTGAGAATCCGTCATCTGTTGCAGAGGTTAATGGTGAGATTAACCCGCTCTTCTACAATGTATCTCTCAACGAGAGGAGTGTAAGTGTGAAGTATGACAACGCTACAGCAAACGATGAGCGTCGCGACTGCTTCTGGCACGCCGAGAACAACCTCAAGGTAGAGGGTAGCATAAACAAGACCTTCCTCCTCACTCGTCCATTGGCTCAGCTCAACTTTGGCGTTACAGAGTCCGATTTTAACAGCACATTAGGTTCTGACTTCCAGATTGCAGATACTGAGATTACTGTTGACAGTTACACAAAGTTCAACCTGTTTGACGGCTCACTCTCGGAGTTAGTACCGACAACTGTAAAGTTTGAGCGCAACACAACTCCACTCTACAACGATGACTACCTTATTATAAAGGAGCAGAGTGAGAGATACAAGTATCTTGCTACAACATACACTCTTGTAAATCAGAAGTGTACAAGCAATGTAACGCTTACATTCTGGGACAATAAAGGCATTGAGGTACACACACTTAACTACAGTTTTGTACCGCTTCAGCGCAACTATCGTACAAACATTATTGGTCACCTGCTGACAAATCCGCACCTATTCACAATTGTGATAGACGAGAAGTTTGAGGCCGACCACACCCATTAAAGCAACTCTATAAACAGACAAAAAAACTACCATCCGAAGATGGTAGTTTTTTTTGTATGCATTGTTCTATCCAATGATAAATATAGTAGGTCGCTTCTGGATATCGGGCATAGAAGTTTGTCGCCACTGTGCAACGGTCTTCGTGCGGATATACTCACTCTTTGAAGTTATATCAGTAGCGACACAGAGGCGTGTGTCGGGGTTAAGGCTCTTTAACATCTGCTCAAAGAGCTTAACATTTCTATATGGAGCCTCTATAAAGAGCTGAGACTGGTGCTCTGCTCGTGCGCGAGATTCAAGGCGTTTGATAGACTTACTACGCTCTGGCTCTTTGATAGGAAGATAGCCATTGAAGGCAAACGACTGTCCGCTAAGGCCTGACGCCATAACAGCCATAAGTATTGACGACGGGCCTACAAGTGGCACCACGCGAATATTATGTTTATGGCAAAGCTCTACAACAGCCTGACCAGGGTCGGCAACGGCAGGAACGCCCGCCTCTGAGATAACACCCGCACTACGACCAGCCTTAATCGGCTCTATCATTCGGGCAATCTCTGTGGGGGAGGTTGTATGCTCGTTTAGCTCTACAAAAGTCGCATCGTCAATAGCCTTTGCATAACCGCTCTTAGAGAGAAATCTTCTTGCCGAACGGATGTTCTCTACAATAAAGTAGTCAAGGCTGTCTACAATCTGCTGATTTGCCGTTGGTGTTACATCAGCAACTGCCGTATCGTCAGAAATCGGACAAGGGATGAGATATAGTGTTGCACTCATAGTCTACTCATATATATATATTCTCTTAACACGATCAGAAACTGATGTGAGTATCTCGTATGGTATTGTATCTAAAATCAGAGCCATATCCTCCGCACTATTACCACTTTGAGCAGAGAATATAGTAACGCTATCGCCCTCCTTAACATCTTCAATCTCTGTGACATCAATCATACAGCTATCCATACAGATTCTTCCGACAGTAGGGGCAGGTTTTCCATTTACAATCATACTCCAACGACCGCAGCCAAGCTTACGATCAAGGCCATCTGCATAACCGACAGGGATAGTGGCAATACGACTCTTACGACAGAGCACATCTGCCCTACCATAGCCAACACTCTGACCAGCGTCAAGAGTACGAATCTGCACAATGCGGGTAGAGAGCGTAGAGACAGGTTCAAGGTTGCTATTATGCTCAAAGCCGTAGCCATACATACCCAGGCCCAAGCGACACATATCAAAGTGAGCCTCCGTAAAGCGAACTATAGCCGCCGAAGCTGCTGCGTGGCGAAGCACTGTATAGCCTAAATGGCTAATAATACGGTTACTTAGACGGTCAAAGAGTGCAATTTGCGACCTTGTAAACTCATCCTGAGAGCTATCATCCGACACACAAAAATGGGTAAAGATAGTTGCCACGCGAACTGTTGCACGGCATCTATCAAGTGCTGCAAGCAGAGAATCGATATCCTCCTCCATAAAACCGAGGCGGTGCATTCCCGTATCAAGTTTGATATGGATAGGATAACACTGCTCAGCCCTGGCTGCAAATGCAAATGCCTCAAGAGAGCGAAGCGAATATATCTCAGGCTCAAGGTGCGAAGCGACCATAGCATCAAAACTATTATCGTCAGCATTGAGCACCACAATAGGAGAGGTAATACCACCAGCACGCAGTTTTATACCCTCATCAGCAAAGGCCACTGCAAGATAGTCTACGCCCTGCTTTACAAGCATCTGTGCGACCTCCGTATCTCCAGCGCCATAGCTTGACGCCTTAACCATAGCCACAAGTTTTGTTGCTGGTGACATCTTTGTGCGGAAGTAGTTGATATTTCGCTCAATAGCACTAAGATTTACCTCCAAGACTGTCGTATGGCTCTTTAGCTCTAAAAGGTGGGAT
>JAFOYS010000076.1 GCA_017391435.1 Alistipes sp.
AATGGTAAGAACAGCTGTCAGCACACCACCGAGAATATACGCAAGCGGCTGAGAGCCCATACCTACAAACTGATTTGAGACAAATACAAATGACGAGCAGATATATGTCATAAACAGCGCAGGGATAAGTGCCACCCAGTAGTTGCGCTTCTCCTTGTGGAGGTAGGTAACAATACACCAGAGCACAACCGATGCCAAAGCTTGATTTGTCCAAGCGAAGTAGCGCCAAACAACATCGAAGTTAACGAATGTCAGAGCAATACCCGCTGCGAAGATAGGGATGCAGATAATAAGTCTCTTCCACTTTGTGCGCTGCTCAATGTGGAATACATCGGCAATAATAAGACGAGCCGAGCGGAATGCAGTATCTCCCGAGGTGATAGGTGCAGCAACAACGCCGAGGATTGCCAAAATACCACCCACAACGCCAAGGGTTGTATTTGAAATCTCATTTACTGCCCACGCAGGAGTATGGTTGCCCATAACTGCAGATACACCACCATCGTTATAGAAGAACGCCATAGCGATAGCAGCCCAGATAAGAGCGATAATAGACTCAGAGATCATTGAGCCGTAGAATACAAAGCGACACTCGCGCTCATTATTCACGCAACGAGCCATAAGTGGCGACTGTGTTGCGTGGAAGCCCGAGATAGCACCGCAGGCGATTGTAATAAAGAGTGTCGGCACAAGTGGCAGGTTTGCCTTGTTGATGTGCAGGTTCTCAAGTGTCATACTTGGGATAGTATAGTCACCAAAGATAAGCACGCCCAGCAGACCTAAAGCCATAGTAACCAGCGCGATACCAAAGAGGGGATATACCTTACCGATAAGCTTGTCCACAGGCAGTAGGGTTGCGATAAAGTAGTAGAAGATAATTATTGCCAACCACCAATTCTTGGAGAGGAAATCAAACTTAGTTGCCAAAATATCGGCTGGACTAACCACAAATACCACACCCACGAGCAGCAGCAGTATCACTGAGAACACGCGCATAAAAACACCTGCACCCTTGCCGAGGTAGCGAGCCACAATCTCGGTAATGCTAAGTCCCTGATTGCGCACCAAGATAACACCCGAGAGATAGTCGTGCATAGCACCCATAAACATACCGCCAATAGTAATCCA
Organism: Alistipes sp.; assembly: GCA_017391435.1. Lineage (GTDB taxonomy): Bacteria > Bacteroidota > Bacteroidia > Bacteroidales > Rikenellaceae > Alistipes. The sequence goes on from JAFOYS010000076.1 coordinate 1,129, forward strand.
GAGGAAGGCCACCTGACCATAGCAAGCACCAAGAATAGCACCAAATATAGGGCCTGTACCTGCAATGTTGAGTAGCTGGATAAGGAAGGTTCGCCAGCGAGGCATAGGAACATAGTCTACACCATCATACAGCTCAGTGCTTGGCACAGAGGCGTTTGGGTTGATTTTGCAGACACGATCCAGATAGCGACCGTAGGTAAAATATGCTGCAACAAGCAGTACAAGACAGATAACAAATGTTAACATAAGATTAGGTTTTAAGTTTATCTTGTGCGAAGATACGAAAAATTGTGTTTTAGAGAGATATAAACGCCTATTTTTTTGCTATATTTGTATAAAATTAGAATATCCACACCAATCATAGATGTTGTAGTATAAAGTTATGAGGCGTATTGCTTTTATATCTCTATTTTTGACTCTTGTCAGCCAGCTGCTTGTGGCTCAAGAGTTAAACAACTATAGATACTACAAGTTGTACGAGTCGGAGGATGAAGCCGAACCACTGGTTGTTGAGTCTGTAGAGCAAAATGTTGTCGTACCAACAAAGGAGTGGTCACGCTCAATATTTGACAACATCCCAACCGTTGTAAACGACTATCGCGGTGTGGGT
>JAFOYS010000077.1 GCA_017391435.1 Alistipes sp.
AGCAGTGCTTCGGTATGAGTGGTGCAGCATCTTGTGAGAACCTTGAGACTATCTTCTCAAAGAAGATTGCTGACAATCCAGAAGATACAAAGATTGTTGAGCAGGCATTTAAGCTTATGGCTCGTGCTAACTGCTCAAGCGATTTCTTCTTTATGGTAGGTGAGAAGCACTACGCTGCAAACAAGACCTCTGAGGTTGCAATGCTCCTTGCACAGGGCTTCCAGGATAAGAAGAACTTTGACAAGGCAAACCAGTATCTTCGTGAGGCTCTTGCTTCAGAGACTGTTGCTGCTGAGCGTGAGAAGCTCTTTGTTCGTATCGGTATCCTTGATATGAGTATGAACAACTTTGCTGCAGCTGTTGAGGCGTTCCGTGAGGCTCAGGCTATCAACCCAGAGAACCCACACGCTCCATTCTTCCTTGCACAGTGCTATGTAAATGGTGCAAAGAGCTGCACAGGTCTTCAGAAGGATGCTATCTACTGGGTGGCATATGACCTTATTCAGAAGGCTCTTCCACTGCTCGAGGCTCAGGATGCTGACCGTGTAGAGGCTGCTAAGCAGTTGGCTGCAGCTTACCGCGCTGCATTCCCAACTAAGGAGGAGTGCTTCTTCAACGAGCTTGCCGATGGCTCTTCATTTACAGTTAACTGTGGCTTTGCTTCTGGCGTTCGCACTACAGTTCGTCCTCGCGTACAGTAATTATATATAGGTAAAGCAACTTTTACCATAATTTTTAGAACATACTTATAGTATAGTGAGAAAATTATTGCGCAGATATTCAGTATTAGCACTCCTACTTTTGGGGAGTGCTATGCTGTTTTCGTGCAAGGAGGAGAAGAAGGTTGTTGACGAGTCTCTGGATGCTATTATGACTGAGAAGAGTCAGAATCTTACTATAGTGGTTACAGAGAACGGCCGAAAGTCTTACCGTTTTTCTACTCCTCTGCTTGAGGGTTATACGCTCGGTCGTGACCCTTATCGTGAGTTCCGCAAGGGTGTAAAGATTACAACCTATCAAGACGATTCGCTGACGACAGTCAATGCAACTCTTGAGTCTAACTATGCCATCTACTACGAGAATCGTAAACTCTGGGAGGCAAAGGGTAATGTGAGAATCGTAAAGCACGACGGCACAAAGGTCTTTACGCAGCAGCTATTTTGGAACTCAACAACAAAGCGTATCTACTCAAATGTGGATACGAAGATCGTTACGGCAGACGATACACACTTTACCGAGGGCTTTGAGTCTGACGAGGATATGGTAGAGCTCAACTTCCGCCATTGGAAGGGTAAGGTTATGATGAAGGAGAGTATGAAACCCTCTGGAGATGATAGTACGACTGTTGACAAACCTACTCCGGCTGAGCCAAAGAGCGAACCACAGAAGGCTAAGAGCAACACTTCTCCAAAGCGCGAGCGAGATACTAAGCGCAGCAATTCAGCTTTCCGTCGTCCAGAGCAGAAACTGCAAAAGCCGTTGCTAAAGCCCAAATCTGCCGATGCTACAACAGGTAGATTAGAGTAGGGTGGCTGTGAAATTAGAGGTGGCTGAAGATGTTGAAGTGGCTGTGAAATTAAAGGTGGCTGAAGATACAGAAGTGGCTGGTGATATAAATGGCGGCTGGTGATATTAAGGGTGACTGTGAAATTAAAGGTAGCTGGTGATATAAAATTAATATGGTAACAACGATAGTAATCATACTGCTGATGTTGCTGCTCTCTGCCTTCTTCTCGGGTATGGAGATTGCGTTTCTGAATAAGAACCGTCTCAAGCACGAGATAGACCGCAAGCAGAGCCGACTCTTTGACTATATTGCCGAACTCTTTTCGCGCAATCAGGGGCAGTATATCACAACTATTCTTGTTGGAAATAACATCACGCTGGTAGTCTACTCTATGTGTATGTCGCAGCTCATTAGAGTTGTGGCATATATGGTTGGTTGGCACGATATATATAGCCAGGGCTCGTTTATTCTTGAGACTATCATCCCTACGGTTATAGTTATCTTTGTTGCCGAGTATATCCCTAAGTCGGTTGTAAGGACAAATCCAAATTTCTACTATCGCATCTTTGCACCGGTGATTTTTGCCTTCTACATTTTGCTCTATCCAGTGGCAAAATTTACCACACTGCTCTCATATGGCCTTTTGCGACTCTTTGGTCGTACTCCAGCACAGGCGGTGCGACATACGGAGTTTGACCGCAGTGAACTTGAGAGCCTGCTTGACTCTAACAATGCCGAGGTGCAGGCAGAGACAGATGCCGAGATTAAGATGTTCCAAAATGCACTGGACTTTGCAGACCTTCGCGTGAGAGACTGTATGGTTTCGCGTGTAGATATGGAGGCTGTGGATATTGATGAGGCTACTATAGAGAGCCTTACAGCGCGTTTTGTTGATAGTAAATACTCGCGCATATTTGTGTGGCAGAATAGTGTTGACAATATTATTGGCTATGTCAACTCAAAGAGCCTTTTTACCGCTCCCGCTACGATTCGTGATGTGCTTATAGATGTCAACTTTGTTGCCGAGACAATGCCTCTGCAGGATATGCTGACTCAGTTTATCAAGCAGAAGAGTAATATAGCGGTGGTTATAGACGAGTTTGGCGGCACGGCGGGTATTATCTCGCTTGAGGATGTGCTTGAGCAGATCTTTGGAGAGATTGAGGATGAGCACGATGTTGAGGATAGTGTAGAGAAACAACTCTCCGAGAACGAGTATGTCTTCTCTTGTCGCCTTGAGGTGGAGTATCTAAACGAGAAATATGGGCTCAACATTGTCGAGAGCGACGAGTACGACACCCTTGCTGGATATATCATCTACCGCTATCAGGAGCTACCTACAGCGGGTACGCAGATGGAGTTTGATGGCCTGAAGATAAAGATTCTTCGTACTACACGCTCCAGAATCGAGCTTGCAAAGGTTGAATGTGTGAAAAAATAGTAGAAAAAGATAGATATTTGGAATAAAATTACTATATTCGCGGGTTGTTTGACCCAACTTGAGCAAATAGCAAGAAATTATTATAAAATTATATTTTGATATGGTAAGTTTGAATACTTTGAGAACCAAATTCGGCGTACTGCTCTCTGTAATTATTGCAGGCGCGCTTTTGGCGTTTATCTTCTCTCTGAAGACAGAGATGGGATTTACTGGTAACGACCCTGAGGTCGGTTCAATCAATGGCGAGGAGATTCACTACAGCGAGTTCCTTGCTGCTTATGACGATGTTAAGTCACAGATGGGTGAGCTTAACACAGATCAGGCTGCACAGCAGGCTCTTGCACAGACTTGGCAGATTCTGCTCACTGACCACGTGTTTACTCCAAGCTTTGCTGAGCTCGGCCTTACTGTAGGCGATGCTGAGCACAAGGCAATGGTTCGTGGTGAGCGTGCAAGCAATGTATTTCGTAGCGCATTTGGCAACCCTCAGACTGGCGAGTATAGCCGTGAGGCTGTAACTGCTTTCCTTGAGCAGGTTGAGAGCAACCCTCAGGCTCAGAAGATGTGGGCATTTATCAGCAAGCAGGCTGATGTTGACCGCGCTATGATGAAGTATCAGGAGCTTGTAAAGAAGGGTGCTTATGCTACTGCTCTTGAGGTTGAGCGTGGTGTAAAGGCTGCAAACAACACCTTCAATGGTCGTTATGTTGTTGCTCGTTACACAACTGTTGCAGATAGCCTTATCACTGTTTCTGATAGCGAGATTAAGGCTTACTACAAGGCTCACAAGAACCAGTACAAGCAGACTCCTTATCGTACTATCTCTTATGTAGAGTATGAGGTTGTTCCTACAGAGGAGGATAAGGCTGCTGTTGAGGCTGAGGCTAAGGCTGCTACAGAGCAGTTTGCTGTAGCTGCAGATGTTAAGGAGTTCTCTCGTGAGAATCGTCACGCATCTATCGCTCAGACATATATCACCGCTACTCAGATGACTGCTGAGGAGAAGGAGGCACTTACAAAGGGTAAGCTTTATGGTCCAGCACTCGTTGCTGATACTTGGCGTGCTGCTCGCATAGTTGATGTTCGCAATGTTCCTGAGAAGTATACTCTTAGCCACATC
>JAFOYS010000007.1 GCA_017391435.1 Alistipes sp.
GGTAGATATACCCATCCTCAAGAGTTGTATTGGTGTCGGTCTTGTAATCCTCATACCACGATGTTGCGCTATCAAGATATACATTTCTCTTCCACTCAACATTTAGGACAGTTCTCTTGCCCGCCTCAAAAGTTAGCTTAGCAGGGATGATTATAGCCTCGCCATTTGCCGCCTCAAGGGTTATGCGGAAGGCAAATGTTCCCTGGGCAATATTAAAGACAACAGTGTCGCTATCAACCTCTACAGTGGCACTACTACCCGAGAGACTCTGAGAGGCAGAGAGTTTACCTCCGCTCTCCGAGAGACGCCACACACCCAAAAATGGGGAGTCAGACTCTATTGTAGCCTTTGCAATCTTCAGTCTCTGACCACTCTCTTTTCCGCCCACTTCCCATACGCGAATCTCAAAGGCTGAGGATAGGTGCTGTAGCTCTACCCTATCATAGTCACCACTCTTAAGACTCTCTACAGATATCTTTTCATTTGTAAGACCAGCCACTACCGGTGTCCACACTCCATTCTGCACTGCCGTTGCCTCGTATACAGTAGACCATCCAGAGATCTTTGACTCCAACATTGGGTATGCAAAAAGATAGTACGCTGCACTGCTTGACAGAGCATAGAACTCCGCATTTGAGAACTTTCCCTGCTCATTTAGCGTCAATGGATTGACATACTTTAGCACTCTATTTATCTGCGAGCCGTAGAGAGTATCGTCCGCCTGCCAACTCCACTCTAACTGCTCATTAAACAGACGACTCTGCTCGTTAGTCAGATCTACCACAACTGGAAAAGATACCATCTCTGCAGTAGGCTCCTCTACAATCTGAATCTCCTCCTTTGTACATCCCACCGCAAGCAGAGCAATCACAAAGGCAATAGTATACTTGATAAAATTCATAGCTTTTCTAAAAACAGCAACTCTCAAAAAACGGTTTTCAACCAACGCCCACTTTTTTAAAACGAAAAAGGTTTTCGCATATACAACAATAGACTCTCTACTGAGAGCCTATTGTTTAACCATTGGGTCATTAACTACTTACGATACTCAATCTTGTATGAGCAAAGGTAGATTCGTGAACCTGACCAGTAAGTCGCCCCATTATGATTTATAGAAACATACTGAGTACCATTAGGGATATTTACACCTGTAGATACTGTAGACCAAGCTTTATCTGAAGAAGTGTCATTAGAACCAGTCAATGTAAGAGAACTTGCTGTAGATGAAGACGACTTTGGAGAAGATGTTGCGCCTACATACAACACAGCCTTAGAACTACTTGGTTTGAACGCCGCTACATAATACTTAGCCTCTAGTGTAACATTAGTAGCTATACCATCTACTGGAGCATAATATGCAGGAGATGCAATCCAACCACTGTCACTTCCAGCTAAACCACCCTCCTTGAGAGTCATAAGTTCCATTTTAGTTGAAGCGCCATTACGAGTCCAACCCGCGCCATCAACTGCAGCATCATTACTCTGATAGAATTTAAATGAATAAGGAATACCTGTCACATAAACCTTTGTCTCATCAGAAGTGTACTCCTTACCATTTGCTGACCACTTAACTACAGCCTTGTACTCACCTACTGCCAGATTTGATACTGTTGTAGTCTGACCTGGGGTCATATCTGCTGCCTTATTACCGTTGAGGTAGAGCTCAATTGTTGCAGAGTCTGCGTCAGTAAGAACGATATCCTTAACATAGATTGAACGACCGTCAAGAGAGTTATCCTTATTTGTATAAGATGAGAGGATATTGTAGCTAAGTGTTGGCTCAACAACTGGCTCAGCCTTCCACTCAACATTAAGGATTGTGCGCTTTCCGAGCTCGAATGTCAGCTCCTTTGATACAGTGTATGTATCACCATCAGCTGCTGTAAGGGTAACCTCAAATGGGAAAGTACCCTGAGCGATATTGAACACTACAGTGTCTCTGTTGATATCAGA
>JAFOYS010000078.1 GCA_017391435.1 Alistipes sp.
AAGCTCGCTTGAAACCGAAGGTGGATATTTTTTATTTCTATAACTCGTAGAGTTACCCTAAATCTGCATCAGCACGGAAGAAAAACGAAGTTTTTCCAAAAGTCTTTTGGGTCACTTTTCTTCAGAAAAGGGACAGTACAGTCAAAGTGTTACTCAACATCGATTCTTGAGACCTCGTCTACGCCGTCAATGCTTGCAATAGATGCTATAGCCTTCTCAAGTTCGCCCAATGAGTGGATTGAAAAGTCAATAGTGCAGAGTCCGATATGGTCTACAGTCTCAGTAGAGATGCCACTCATAGAGAGGTGCAGCTGTTCGGTGATGCAGAAGATAAGGTCTGAGAGCAGGTGGTAGCGGTCTATGCCTCGGATGCGTATACGCACAGGGTAGAGTACATCCTCGCGCTCTTCAAATGTTGTAAGGTCGTTGACAATAGAGTCTCCCTGCTCAGAAGCGAGGCGGATTGCAGTTGAACAACCGCGCTTATGCAGCGTAATGTTGCCCTGCTCATCCTTAAAGCCTACAACCTCATCGCCTGGCAGTGGATGGCAGTGGTTACAACGCAGATGTGCCGCCTTTGGTAGGGTTGAAAAGTATGAGTGCAGCGCCTTCTTTGCCTTAAAGGTGCGTACGGCGTTAAGCCAATCGGGCTGTGGAGTTATGTTGCTATCTGTAGCAATCTCTACACAGTCTCCGCGGCTGAGTTGGGTCTTTACGGAGCAGAGACGACCATTGATGCGGGCATAGTGTGCATAGCGACCGATATCGCTGTGAATCTCAAAGGCAAAGTCAAGTGCCGTAGCATTCTTTGGAAGGATAATACCCTGACCTGTAGGGGTAAAGACCATAATATCGTCGTTGTAGAACGAGGATGTGACACCCTCCATAAACTGGATGCCATTTACAGCTACATCGGTTCTAAGTATAGCCTTGAGCTTCTCAAGCCACTTATGTACATTCTGCTCTGTGCGCTCGGCAGCACAACCTAAGCGAGAGTTGCGAACCATTCGCTCAGAGGAGATGTGTATCTCCTCCCATACGCCCTGCTCGCGCAGAAGCTTAACGTGGAAAGATTGGTAACCATTCTCCTTTGGCGCATTGATGTAGTTTGAAACGCTGCCCGGACGCTCTTTGAAGTAGTCGGTAAGTGCTGCGTAGATCTTCAGCGCATACTCCTTCTCAGAGTACTGCTCGCTCTGAGGGTAGATTATACGGATATAGTGGCGACCTGGCACGTGCATAAAGTCGCAGTGCTTGGCCTGCATCTTGCGCCAGATGCTATATGGGCGACGATAGCGCACTTCGGTGCGGGCTGTAAGTCCTTTAGCCTCAAGAATCTCGCTCATCTTGGCGATAAAAGCCTCAATATGAGGGCGTTTCTGCTCAATGTCACGATCTACCATTGCTGCAAGCTCAAGATACTCGCGAGGGCAACGGTAGCGGAACGATAGATTCTCAAGCTCACTCTTGACGTGATAGAGTCCAAGACGGTTTGCAAGTGGGGCGTAGAAGTAGTCTGTCTCACCAGCAATTTTCATCTGCTTATCAGAGCGCATACTGCTCAGCGTACGCATATTGTGCAGTCGGTCAGCAAGCTTTACAAGCAGTGCGTGGATATCAAAGCTCACCGATTCAAGTATCTGGCGGAAGTTATCCACCTGCTTTGAGTGCTGGTACTTAGCCTTCTTCTGCTTTGTTACGGCGGCAACAAGACGAGCAACATCGTCACCAAAGCGGTCGCGAATCTGCTCAATTGTATAGTCTGTATCCTCTACAACATCGTGCAGAAAGGCTGTAATAATAGGGTTTGCACCCAGCTCTAACTCCTCGGCAACGATACGCGCCACGGCAATAGGGTGGATGATATATGGCTCTCCGGTCTTGCGCTTCTGCTCTGAATGTGCCTCTGCAGCAAGTAGATAGGCGCGCTCAACGCGCACCATATCCTCAGTAGATAATCTCTGAGAGATATTGCTAAATAGAGCTTGAATGCTGCTCTCAATCTGTTGGGTGTAGTCTGTCATAACTCCTAACTATTTTTTTGTCATCCTAATATGTTCTTCTATTGTATGCACCACCTCGCCCATATCATCTACATCTATAGACTTGTGTACGCGGTGCATATGTATAAATTTACCTATAAAGAAGCAGACGCAGCCTAAGAATAGTGCCGAGACGCACTTTGCTGTGATATTTGCTGCAGTAAGCTCTCCATTAAGCTCAATAATACCAACGCAGACATCGGCAATAATTGTTGCAACAACAAGAATTGTGAGTACAGCGTTGCCGTGCTGCTCTGCCTCCTTCTGAGTCTGATTACAACCTTCTACTCTGTGGCGCTTGTGACTACGCTTTAGAGCATACTCGTCAAGCATAAAGATAAGCCACTCTATGGCAATCATCATTGCCGGTATAAATAGCATTAGCAGTATCTCTACTATTGTATGTACAGCCGCAATCTGGCACTCGTGCAGCGAGGTGTGGAAGCTGACAAAGAGGTAGAGTAGTGCCGCTGTAAAGCAGAAACCTATCAGCGCACGCTTGTACCACCTCTTATCATTGCGGAAGATATGCTCACGCTCAAATGTAAGCTCGCGCTGCAGAACGTGGTATATACCGCCAATAATCGGGCCTTGAATGTGGTAGAATTTAATTGCCTTGCTTATGGTCTTAAAGTCGTTTATGTCAACTCTCTGTTTTTGTAATATCTCAAAATCTGTACTCTCTATCTGATCTGGAGAGAGGTTGTACAGAGTGTTCCACAACTTACGAGAGTGGCGAATCTTGAACAGCTTGCAGATAATGCGGAAGGCCTCTCGCTCGCGGTCTGTAACAGAGTCGTCTGCATTGATAATCTGCATCGTATACTTCAGCTCTCTCTTTAACTCATTTGCAGTAAGGGCCTCGGTGTTCATAAACATACTGCTACACATAGATTGGTCTGAGCAGAGGAGGCTTGAATAGAGCAGAGATGGCGAATCTCCTGCATTAGGAAAATCGCCCTTCAGACTCTTGATAATATCGCTGTCATCAACATCTTTGAAGATCTCTTTGTATATCTGATCCAGCAAATGTTGCTCCCTCTCTTTCAAAACACCCTCCTCTACCATAGCTATGGCGCAGAGGCGCATAAACTGTTTCTTTTTGTTAAAGAGGTTGTTGCTTACTATAGTTTGGCTGCTCATAGGTTAGTTGTTTGTAGTAGTTTTATTGCAAAGTAACTACCTGCGGCGACTTTTTAGCCTGGCTGTTGTCTCCGTGGATGGCTTGCTGCTCAAAGTGCTCTATAAGCTCCTGCTCGTCACGCTCAACCATTATCTCATCCAAAATCTCAAGGGCGTGAGCTCTATTCTGATTACACCTCTCTGCAATCTCCTCGTCTGTAAACGGAACTACGGCAATCGGATGGCTTAGATTGCATATGTTTCTGTCCATATCAATCTCATCTAACCCCTCGATAATTGTGGCTATAATGTCTGCCTGCTCTGGGTCACTGTGTAGATAGTCCCTAACGGCCTTTAGCTCATCACTGTTTAGCTTGCCACTGTCTGCAATATATTGACTTAACAGATTGTCAGTTACTTTCGTTGTCATATGATTATCTGATTTTCAATTATTTACTACTCTCTACTTCTGTCTCTTGGACTTTGTCTTTACAGCCTTGTTCATCTTGCGCTCAATACCCATCTGAATAAGTATTGGGCGAAGCTCTATGTATGCTCGGCTCTTGATGCAGTTTATCTCGGCCTCTGTAGCCTCACGCTCCTCGCCCTTGAGTTTACGCCACTTTGTAAGTGCCTTAGCAACATTGACGCTGCGACGAGCCTGGCCGGGGATAAGACAGAGCTGTAGAACTATGCGAGACTCCTCTTTCTTGAGTTTTGAGATGGCCTGACGCAGAATTGTATACTCATCGCACTTATCTGCAGAGTACTCAAACTCTGGTGTAGAGATAACACACTTGCCAATGTCGCACTGTCCCGGCTTGTTGAGTCTTCTGCGCTCTGCGCTAAAGCGATTTGCGGCAACTTTCATCAACCAACCGAAAAATATACGCTTTAGAGTCTCTCCAGAGTTATTTGCGCTACCCTCAAAGCTCTTGATTGCGTGGAAGTCGTTCTTTGTAAAATCGACATACAAATCATTTACGAGTCCATCAAAGAGCTCGTCTGTAGAGTACTTAAAGTACTTTGATGCGATGATTCGCATATGGTAATAGAAGGTGTAGTCACGATACTTTGCTTTGTAAAGTAT
>JAFOYS010000079.1 GCA_017391435.1 Alistipes sp.
AACCACTCATATTGTACGATACCATAATAAGCACACCAGCAAGGCAAGGCATAGGAATAGCGCCTACAAGACCGCCGAGGAGTAGCAGCACGCAGAGAAGCACTACGGTGTGAACAACACCTGCGATAGGTGTGCGACCACCGTTGTTGATGTTTGCCATTGTGCGGGCAATAGCGCCTGTAGCAGGGATACCGCCGAAGAATGGAACTACGATATTTGCAATACCCTGACCGATAAGCTCTGTATTTGAGTTGTGGCGGTCACCAATAACACCGTCAGCAACCATAGCAGAGAGCAGTGACTGCATTGTAGAGAAGATTGTCTCGCCCTCAGGTAGCATAGGGGTGCGCCAAGCTGGTAGACCAGATGGCAACTCGTACAGATCACCAATAGTAGCAATTGATGTTACACCTGCATAGGTCTTGAGCAACCAGCAGATAACTGTTGCAACAACAATGGCCAGCAGTGAGCCCGGAATCTTCTTAGAGAATTTTGGTGTGTATACAATAATAAGTATACTCAACAGACCTATAGCTGCGCTCCAGAGGTTGATATTGCCGATGTTCTCAAAGTAGCAAACCCACTTGTCAATAAAGTTTGCAGGTACATCCTCAATACCCATACCAAACAGGTCGTTCATCTGCGTTGAGAAGATTGTAATAGCAATACCGCCAGTAAAACCTACGATGATAGGGTATGGCATAAACTTGATTACGCTGCCCAGACGGAATAGACCCATCAGCACAAGTATTACGCCGGCCATAATCGTAGCAATAGCAAGTCCACCAACGCCATACTGCTCAATAATGCCATAGATAATGACGATAAAGGCACCCGTAGGTCCACCAATCTGCACCTTTGAGCCTCCAAAGACAGAGATCAAAAAGCCCGCAATGATAGCGGTAACAAGACCCTCGGTAGGGCCTACACCCGATGCAATACCAAATGCAATTGCAAGTGGAATGGCAACAATGCCGACAATAATACCCGCCATAAAGTCCTTTGAGAAACTCTCAAAGTTGTAACCCTTTAGCGTAGAGAGCAACTTTGGGCGGAAGTCAATAGTAAAACGAGAATTCTTCATAATAGTTTGAGTTTCTTAACCTAACAAGCGGCAAAGTTAGTCAAAGATTTACTTTCTGACAAAAACAGAGAACAAAAAAACAAGCTCCGACTATCGGAGCTTGCTTTTCTATATTGAGTAGAATTACTCGAGAACTGGACCTGCAACAACAAGAGCCTTACCAGCCTCGTTTGTAGTGTACTTGCCGAAGTTCTTGATGAAACGACCAGCAAGGTCAGCAGCCTTAGTCTCCCACTCCTTAACATCAGCGTAAGTATCGCGTGGGTCAAGGATTGCAGGATCTACGCCTGGAAGAGCTGTAGGAACCTCAAAGTTGAATACTGGGATAGTCTTGGTAGGAGCCTCAAGGATAGCACCATCAAGAATTGCGTCGATAATACCACGAGTATCGCGGATAGAGATACGCTTACCAGTACCGTTCCAACCAGTGTTAACGAGGTATGCCTTAGCACCGCTCTTCTCCATACGCTTTACAAGCTCCTCAGCATACTTTGTTGGGTGAAGCTCAAGGAATGCCTGACCGAAGCAAGCAGAGAATGTTGGAGTTGGCTCAGTGATACCACGCTCTGTACCTGCGAGCTTTGCAGTAAAGCCAGAGAGGAAGTAGTACTGAGTCTGATCTGGAGTAAGGATAGATACTGGAGGAAGTACACCGAATGCGTCAGCAGAGAGGAAGATTACATTCTTAGCTGCTGGAGCTGCGCTCTTAGGACGAACGATGTTATCAATGTGCTCGATAGGATAAGATACACGAGTGTTCTCAGTAACGCTCTTATCGTTGAAGTCGATCTTGCCCTCAGCGTCAACAGTAACATTCTCAAGAAGTGCGTTACGACGGATAGCGTTGTAGATATCTGGCTCAGACTCCTTGTCAAGCTTGATAACCTTTGCATAGCAACCACCCTCAAAGTTGAAGATACCATTGTCATCCCAACCGTGCTCGTCGTCACCGATAAGCTGGCGCTTAGGGTCAGTAGAGAGGGTAGTCTTACCTGTACCAGAGAGACCGAAGAAGATAGCAGTCTCGCCCTTCTCGTTAGTGTTTGCAGAGCAGTGCATAGAAGCGATGCCCTTAAGTGGAAGGTAGTAGTTCATCATAGAGAACATACCCTTCTTCATCTCACCACC
>JAFOYS010000080.1 GCA_017391435.1 Alistipes sp.
AGATGGTATTCCGTCAGCCATTCCCAGGCCCAGGTCTTGGTGTTCGCGTACTGGGTGCTATCACCCGTGAGCGTCTTGAGGCTGTTCGTGAGTCTGATGCTATCCTTCGTGAGGAGTTTGCAAAGGCTGGTCTTGACAAGAAGGTTTGGCAGTACTTCACCGTGGTGCCTGACTTCAAGAGCGTAGGTGTTCGCGACAATGCTCGCTCTTATGAGTACCCTGTAATCATCCGCGCCGTAAATACCGTTGACGCGATGACCGCTACTATCGAGCGTATTGATTGGGACATTCTCTGCCGCATTACCGACCGCATTCTTGCTGAGGTTAAGAATGTAAACCGCGTATGCTACGATATGTCACCAAAGCCAAACGCAACTATCGAGTGGGAGTAGTCTTTGACTTTTATTTCAATAACAAGAGCCGATGTGAGTCGGCTCTTTTCTGCTATAAACAACTATGAGAATAGCACTAATCCAGACTGATATCGTTTGGTGCAACCCTGAGGTAAATATTGCCCGCGCCGAGGCATTGATAGCATCAAGTGAACCTGCCGATCTATATGTTCTCCCCGAGATGTGGAGCACAGGATTTGTTATTGAGGCTCAAGAGGTTACAGAGTCTGAGGAGCAGTGCGCGGCACTGCAGTGGATGGTAACAACTGCTGCAAATCGCAACTGCGCTATAAGCGGCTCTCTGGTGATTTCAGAGGACGGCAAGTACTACAATCGCCACTACTTTGTAACCCCCGAAGGCATTGCGGCGAGGTACGACAAGCGTCACCTCTTTCGTCTTGGCGGCGAGACTAAGCGATTTACGGCTGGCAAGGAGCGCGTTATTGTCGAGTGGTGCGGTGTTAAATTTCTACTGCAGACCTGCTTTGACCTCCGCTTTCCCGTCTTTGCGCGCAATAGTGTAACAGATAGAGTCTATAGTTACGATGCCATTATCTATATAGCCTCGTTCCCAACCCCGCGAATGGCCGCTTGGCATACATTGTCGGCAGCCAGAGCTATTGAGAATGAGAGCTTTGTAATTGCTGTAAATCGTACGGGAGATGATATCTACTGCAACTATAACGGTGGCTCTGTAATCTGGGATAGTTTTGGCAGCAGCATTGCCGAGTGCGGAGAAGATGAATGTATCGTAGTTGCTGATATAGATATTGACGAGTTGAGGCTTCGTCGTAGGCGTTTTCCGACACTTATAGACGCCGATTTGTTCAGTATTCAATAAATTTGTATATTTGTCCAAAATTTGTAACAACAAAAACTTAAAAGAATGAAAAAATTTGTAACCGCTATGGGACTTATTGCCCTTGCTCTTACATCTTGTACAGAGCAGCCAAAGGAGGCAGCTTGGATTGTTGACAAGTTCGATGACATAAAGGTTATCCGCTATGAGGTACCTGAGTTTGAGAACCTGCCACTCAACGAGAAGTTGCTCATTTACTACCTTGCCGAGTCGGCAAAGTGTGGTCGTGATATTATGTTCGACCAGAACTTTAAGTACAACCTTACTATCCGTCGCGCGCTGGAGCAGATCTACACCACCTATGAGGGTGACAAGAGTGCTGCTGACTTCGTAGCTATGGAGAAGTATCTGAAGAAGGTGTGGTTTGCAAACGGTAT
>JAFOYS010000081.1 GCA_017391435.1 Alistipes sp.
CATCTATAGGGAGCTTTAGAGGTGAAACGGAGGGCTCGCTGCTTGCGTGGTTATATAGAATTGCTACAACACAGGCCTTGAAGGCTCTCAAGCGACGAAAGAGACATATCTTTACCTCTATAGATTCGCTTAGCTCGACGCTAATTGCAGATTTTGAGGGGGAGATTGCTCCAGATGCCGATGAGATTACAGTGAGGCTGCAGAAGGCAATTTTGGCGTTGCCAATGAAGCAGAAGTTGGTTTTTAATTTGAGATATTTTGACCAGTTGCCATTTGAGGATATCTCGCAGATTACAGGTCAGAGCGTCTCTGCACTAAAGACAAACTATCACTATGCGGCACGACGAGTTAAACAGATTGTTAGTCAGTTAGATTTTGAGTAATATGGATAGATTGAAGACAATGCCCTATCGTATTGAACCCGGGGCGATTGATATGGTGAAAATTCGCTCAAAGGCGGCTATAGAGCGAAGAGCTGCAAAGGTTGCCCGCCGAAGGGTGACGCTTCGTTGGGTGTTGCCCTTTGCCGCAGCGATTTTTATAGGAGTTGCTCTGTTTGGATATGTTGAACTTACGGAGCCTACACACTATGAACTGCTTATGGAACAGGTAGCAAATGCTCCTGCAGATGTGCTCTTTGAGATGACTGCAGATGTTGTTGAGTATGCTGAAGATATAACGATGTTATAAACCTTAAAATAACTGATTATGAAGAAGATGATTTATGTAGTGCTTTTTGCTATTATGGCAATTTTTGCACAAGATGTAATGGCGCAGCCAAAGAGGGGTGTTGTAAATGAGGAGGCTAAGGCAAAGTCTGAGGCGCTGATGAATACTCGCATTCAGATGATAAAGGACGAGTTGCAGCTGACCGATGCTCAGTTTGCTGCCTTTGAGCCTGTCTATCGTGAGTATCGTAAGGCTGTGGGAAAAGTCTCTGATAAGGCGGCTCGCGTAAAGAAAGAGGATTTGACAAACGAGAATGTGCTAAAGGTTATGTCTATTCGTCTGTCAAATACAATTAACACTGCATCAGTAAAGCAGAAGTATCTGTGGATTTTTGCAGAGATTATTGAGCCTATGCAGATTGAGAAGTTATATCGCATAGATGATCGTATTGCAAAGGAGGCTCGCAAGATTGTTCAGTACAAGTAGTTCATACTTGATAGGTAGATTTTTTTAAGTTTTGGAAGAGGGGGCTGTCCGTTTGGATAGCCCCTGATGTTATGTTTGTTGCATTTAGTAATTGGTCTTCATAGGCTCAAAGTATGCCTTAGGATGGAGGCAGGTTGGGCAGAGTATTGGCGCATCTGTAGCTTTGATTATATAGCCACAATTTCTGCACTGCCACCAGATCTCGTTGTCACGGTGGAAGAAGTCTCCGTGAGTAATTCTGCTTAATAGCTTGAGATATCTTCTCTCGTGCTCTGCTTCAACAGATGCGATGTTGCTGAAGGCTGCGGCAATGTCTATAAAACCCTCATCTTTTGCCGTCTGTGCAAATGTCGGATAGAGTATATCCCACTCCTCTTTCTCTCCTAATGCAGCAGAGAGTAGATTCTCGGCTGTTGTGCCAATTTTTCCGGCAGGATAGGTCGCCTCATAGATTGTTGCAAGTCCACCCTCCATTAGCTTAAAGAATCGTTTTGCGTGTTCTTTTTCCTGCTCAGCGGTCTCAAGAAATACGGCAGCAATCTGCTCATATCCCTCCTTTTTTGCGGCACTTGCAAAGAATGAGTAACGGTTGCGTGCTTGGCTCTCACCAGCAAATGCTTTGAGCAGATTCTGCTCTGTAAGTGTTCCTTTGATACTTTTCATACTCTGTGTTTTATGATTATTACTCGGTGGAGTGCAAAAACTTTGCAAAACAGCATTGGTATTGCTTAAAATTTTGTATCTTTGCCCAAATTGGCAAATTAAATAAAAAAGAAATAAAACATTTGTATGGCAGACGAAAAAATTATCTTCTCGATGGTTGGTGTCTCAAAGACTTTTACCAATCAGAAAAAGGTGCTTAACAACATCTACCTTTCATTCTTCTACGGTGCTAAAATCGGTATTATCGGTCTTAATGGATCTGGTAAGTCTACACTGATGAAGATTATCGCTGGTATTGACAAGAACTTCCAGGGTGAGGTTGTCTTCTCTCCAGGATATACAGTTGGCTATCTTGAGCAGGAGCCACAGCTTGATAACTCAAAGACCGTTCGTGAGGTCGTAGAGGAGGGTTGTGCGGAGACTGTAGCACTCCTTAAGGAGTATGAGGATATCAATATGAAACTCTGCGAGCCAATGTCTGACGACGAGATGAACGCACTTATTGAGCGTCAGGGCGTGGTTTACGAGAAGATTGACCAGGTAAACGGTTGGGAGCTTGATAGTGTGCTTGAGCGCGCAATGGATGCTCTCCGCTGCCCAGACCCTGAGCAGAGCGTAGCTGTGCTCTCTGGAGGTGAGCGCCGTCGTGTGGCTCTGTGTCGATTGCTCTTGCAGCAGCCAGATGTACTCCTTCTTGATGAGCCTACCAACCACCTTGATGCGGAGTCTATTGACTGGTTGGAGCAGCACCTTCAGCAGTATAAGGGTACTGTTATTGCTGTTACTCACGACCGTTACTTCCTTGATAATGTTGCAGGTTGGATTCTTGAGCTTGACCGTGGTGAGGGTATTCCTTGGAAGGGTAACTACTCTGGTTGGTTGGATCAGAAGACTCGCCGTATGGCACTTGAGGAGAAGCAGGAGAGTAAGCGCCGCAAGACTCTTGAGCGAGAGCTTGAGTGGGTTAATATGGCACCTGCGGGTCGTCGTGCAAAGAGTAAGGCTCGTCTGTCGGCATATGACCGTATGCTCAATGAGGATACAAAGCAGAAGGAGGAGAAGCTTGAGATCTATATCCCTAATGGACCACGCTTGGGAGATGTTGTTATTGAGGCTCACGGCGTGTCAAAGGCATTTGGCGATAGAGTACTCTATGAGGGTCTTGACTTCCAGCTTCCTCCAGCGGGTATTGTTGGTGTTATCGGCCCTAATGGAACAGGTAAGACTACCCTATTCCGTATGATTATGGGTCTTGAGCAGCCTACAAGTGGTACTTTTACTGTTGGTCAGACCGTTAAGCTTGCTTATGTAGATCAGCAGCACGCATCTATCGATCCAGAGAAGACCGTATATGAGGTTATCTCTCAGAATAGCGACCTTATTACCCTCGGTAACCGTCAGGTAAATGCCCGTGCATATGTAGCGCGTTTTAACTTCACCGGTGCAGACCAGGAGAAGAAGTGTGGTGTGCTCTCTGGTGGTGAGCGTAACAGATTGCACCTTGCCCTTGCACTTAAGGAGGAGGGTAATGTGATTCTGCTCGATGAGCCTACCAATGATATTGATGTAAATACACTTCGTGCGCTTGAGGAGGGTCTTGAGAACTTTGCAGGTTGTGCTGTGGTTATCTCGCACGATCGTTGGTTCCTTGACCGTGTTGCAACTCATATCCTCTCGTTTGAGGGCGATGGTAATGTTGTCTTCTACGAGGGCTCATATTCGGAGTATGAGGAGTGGAAGAAGGCTCAGGGTATGGACCTTACTCCAAAGCGCGTTAAGTATCGTAAGCTTACTGAGAATCAGTAGTATCTAATTCCAAATCGCTAATGTCAGCACAGCAAAATAGAGTTGTCAGAGTCTTTATCGCCTC